>JAIOJO010000594.1 GCA_019911985.1 Sulfuricellaceae bacterium
CTGCTATTCCTGGCCTTTAAGCGCGCGGGTCCCGCGCGCTTAAAGGCCAGGAATAGCAGGATGAAGATGATGCCGAGCGTCATCGGCACCACCCACTCCAGGCGTTTCACCGCCCGCTCGAAGTATTCGAACTGCCCCGACCAGGCCAGCGAGTAGCCGGTGGGCAATTGCAATTCCCGCTCGACCTTGGCCTTCGCCTCCTTGACGAAGCCGCCCAGGTCGCGGCCGCGGATGTCGACGTAGACCCAGACGTTGGGGCGCGCATTCTCGCTCTTAATCATCGGCGGGCCGTCCTCGATGGCGACCGTGGCTATGCTGCCGAGGGGGACGACGGCGCCGCGCTCGGTCTCCAAGGGCAGCGCCTGGAGTTTTTCCAGGGAATCGCGCAGCTCGCGCGGAAAGCGCACATTGATGGGAAAGCGCGCCAAGCCGTCGAGCTTTTCGCCGACATTCTCGCCGCCGATGGCGGCGGCCACCACGTCCTGCACGTCGAGGATATTCAGTCCGTAGCGCGCGGCCTGGAGGCGGTCTATCCTGACGTCGATGTAGCGCCCCCCCGTCACTCGCTCGGCAATCGCCGAGGTCACTCCCGGCACCTGTTTCACGATGCGCTCGGCCGCCTGGCCGAGCTTTTCCAGCGTAGCCAGGTCGGGGCCGGCGATCTTGATGCCGACCGGGCTCTTGATGCCGGTTGCCAGCATGTCGATGCGGTTGCGGATCGGCTGCACCCAGACATTCGCCATGCCGGGAATCTTCAGCCGGGAATCCAGTTCATCGATCAGCTTGTCCGGCGTCATGCCGGGACGCCACTCATCGCGCGGCTTGAGCTGCACGGTGGTTTCCAGCATCTCCAGCGGTGCCGGGTCGGTCGCGGTTTCCGCCCGTCCCGCCTTGCCGAACACGGATTTCACCTCGGGCACGGTCTTGATGAGGCGGTCGGTGAGCTGGAGCACTTCCGACGCCTTGGCCGCCGACAGGCCGGGCAGCGCCGTCGGCATGTAGAGCAGATCGCCCTCGTCCAGCGGCGGCATGAATTCGCTGCCGATATGCGCCAGCGGCCACAGCGTGGCGAGCACCAGCAGCAGCGCGGCGGCGAGCGTCGCCCGCGGATGCCGCAGCACCCGGCCGAGCAGGGGCTTGTAGACGGCAATCAGCCAGCGGTTGAGCGGATTTTCGGCCTCCGGGCGTATCCGTCCGCGGATGAAAAACGTCATCAGCACCGGCACCAGCGTCACCGACAGCCCGGCGGCGGCGGCCATCGCGTAGGTCTTGGTATAAGCCAGCGGCGCGAACAGCTTGCCCTCCTGCGCTTCCAGCGTGAACACGGGGATGAAGGACAGGGTGATGATGAGCAGCGAGAAAAACAGCGCCGGCCCTACTTCGCACGCCGCCTCCGTCACCAGCGCCGCCTGTTGGCGTAAATCCGGCTCGCCGTGTTCGGCGCGGTAGTGCTCGAGCTTTTTGTGGGCGTTCTCGATCATCACGATGGCGGCGTCCACCATCGCCCCGATGGCGATGGCGATGCCTCCCAGCGACATGATGTTGGCGTTGACGCCCTGCTGGTGCATCACGATGAACGCCACCAATACGCCCAGCGGCAGCGCCACGATAGCCACCAAGGCCGAGCGCAGGTGCCACAGGAATAGCCCGCATACCAGCGCGACCACGATGAACTCCTCGATCAGCTTATGGCGCAGATTCGCCACCGCGCGCTCGATCAACTGCGAGCGGTCGTAGGTGGTGACGATTTCGACGCCGGGCGGCAGGCTCTTCTTCAAGGTCGCCAGCTTGGCCTTGACGGCGGCTATGGCTTCCAGCGCGTTCTGCCCGGAACGCAGCACGATCACGCCGCCCACCACCTCCCCCTCGCCGTCGAGTTCCGCGATGCCGCGCCGCATTTCCGGTCCCAACTGCACCCGGGCGACATCGGACAACAGGATAGGCGTGCCGGTCTCGGTGACGCCGAGCGGAATGCGGCGGAAGTCGTCCAGCGTTTCCAGGTAGCCGCGCGCGCGCACCATGTAATCGGCTTCGGCCAATTCCACCACGCCGCCGCCGGTCTCCCGGTTCGCCGCCCGGATCGCCGCCACCACCGTGCTCAGCGGCATCCGGTAAGCCTGCAGCTTGCCGGGATCGACCTGCACCTGGAACTGGCGCACCATGCCGCCGAGGGTGGCAACCTCGGCGACGTTCGGCACCGTCTTCAGCTCGAACTTGAGGAACCAATCCTGCAACGCCCGCAGCTCTCCGATGTCGTGCCGGCCGCTGCGGTCCACCAGCGCATATTCGTAGACCCAGCCCACGCCGGTCGCATCCGGCCCGAGGCTGGCGGTCGCGCCCTTGGGCAGCCGTCCCGCCGCCTGGTTGAGGTATTCCAGCACGCGCGAGCGCGCCCAGTAGAGGTCGGTACCGTCGTTGAACAGTACGTACACGAAAGAATCGCCGAAAAACGAATAGCCGCGCACGGTCTTCACGCCGGGCACGGATAGCATGGTCGTGGTCAAGGGATAGGTCACCTGGTTTTCGACGATTTGCGGCGCCTGGCCCGGCCAGGGGGTGCGGATGATAACCTGGGTGTCGGATAGGTCGGGGATGGCGTCGAGCGGCGTCTTGAGCATGGAATACACGCCCCAGGCGGCCACCAGCGCGGCTACCAACAACACCAGCAGGCGGTTGGCGACGGACCAGCGGATGAGTTTCGCGATCATCGCCGCGCCCCTTCGGGGGCGATATGCTCGACGACATACTCGCCCCCCTCCGGTTGGGGACTCAACTCGAAGCTGACCGGCTCGCCGACTTTGAGCGCGCCCAGCGTCTTCGCGTCGCGCAGCTTGAAGCCCATGGTCATGGCCGGCCATTTCAGCGCGGGGATCGGGTCGTGCGCCAGGGTGACGCGGCCAGCCTGGGCGTCAATCGCAACGACCTTGCCGCGCCCCTCCAAGCCGGCGCCCGGCGCGGCGGCTCCCGCTGACAGGCGCGCCAGCACGCCCGTCAGCGACGCTTCCGAATCGATCAGAAACTGGCCGGAAACCACCACTTTTTCGCCGGCGGCAAGGCCCTTGAGGATTTCGCTGCGGCCCTCGCGCTCCCCGCCGGTTTCGACCTCGACCGGCCGGAACGCACCGCCTTCCTTGACGATCACCACCTTGCGCGTGCCCGTGGCGATCACGCTTTCGCTCGGCACCGCGAGCGCTTCGCGCGTTTGCCCGGCCAGCGCCGCGGTGGCGTACATGCCCGGACGCAAGCGGCCTTGAGGATTGGGCAACTCGACCCGCACCCGCACTGTCCGGGTAGCCGCGTCCAGCGTCGGATAAATGAGCCCGATGCGGCCTTTAATCGCCACGCCCGGCAGGCTTTCCAGCCGCGCTTCCACCGCCTCGCCCGGCCGCAGCCGCCCGGCGTCGCGCTCCGGCACCTCGGCGATCAGCCATACCGCGGACAAATCGGCGAGTTGCATCAAACTCGCGCCCGGCATGAGTTGCCCGCCCTCGCGCACGCCGAGTTCGGCGACGACGCCGGGAACCGGCGCATACACGCCGAAGCGCGGATTGGCGTGCCCGGCGCGCGCCAATGCGGCGATCTCGCCTTCCGCCATGCCGAGCAAACGC
>JAIOJO010000595.1 GCA_019911985.1 Sulfuricellaceae bacterium
CTTATTGATGTCGCCTTGATAAATTTCCACGTTGGCTTGGCACAGAGGACACGGGGTGACAATCATATCGGCGCCATGATCATACGCCGATTCGATAATATCCTTGATCTGCTTTTGGCTTTTTTCCGGCTCGGAAAAGGCCAAGGCACCCCCGCAACAAGTCACTTTTTGCTCGTACTTAGTCAAAGCTTCGCCACCCATGCTTTCGACCAGCTTATCGAGGTACATCGGATTTTCAAAGGACTCGCCATCGATACCGAAGGGACGATTGGTTTGGCAACCCACGTAGCCCGCGAACTTAATGCCTTCCAGCGGTTTTTTTACGCCGCTCTTAAGGTTCTCGTAGCCGATATCCTCGATCAAGACCTCAACCATGTGGCGCGCTTCGGCACCGCCTTTGTACTGCAAACCAGCTTCTTTCAAAGCCGTGTTGGCATCGGCCAAGAACTGCTCGTTGTGATCGAGCCGCTCCTTGGTTTCCTTGGTGGCCAACCAGCAAGCGGCGCACGTGGCGACGACGTCTTGCCCCTTATTGTGCTCTTCCGACAAAGCCAAATTCCGTGCCGACAACACCATGCGAGGCAATTCGCCGCCTTCGCCATAACCAATGGAAGCGGCGCAGCAATTCCAGTCCGGTATTTCATTCAGGGTCACACCCAGCTTGTCGCACATCGACTTGGTCGACACCAGGTAATTGCTGGATGATGCACCCTTTTGGGACGAACAACCGGGATAAAACGAATATTCTTTCTTTGCCATCTCTAAGTCTCCTTAGGCGAATTTCTTGCGGCTGTTTTCGATTTCGCGCGCCTTTTTCAGCATGGCCTGGAAACCGCTTTTGTCCTTAACGCCGTGTCCAGACACCATCTCCATCGGGTTCAAGCGTTTCGCCTTCATCATCCCCATGCCGACGTCTTTCATTGCCATCGCGTTTTTGATGCCCTGGGAAAAACCATCCTTGAAATACATGCCGAGGGACAGCTTCATTTCGTTGACGCGGCCCGTTTTCACCAAATTATCCCAAAACAATTTCGAGAACTGCTGGGTAGGCTGATTCTTCGGCGACAAACCCTCGCGATAAGCTAAGTGCGCCAAACCGTGCATGATGTGGGTAATCGGCAGCTTGCGCGGGCAGCGCACGATGCACTGGTAACAGGAAGTGCACATCCACATCGAATCAGAACTCAGCACTTCTTCCCGTTTACCGGCGCGGATCATCATGAAGATTTCCTGGGGAGGATGCGCCCAGGCGGGTCCCAATGGGCAGGAGCCGGAGCACACGCCGCACTGCATACACATCTTGACCCAGTCTCCGCCCTCGACCCGTTCCTCGACTTCCTTCAGGAAGTTATTATGGTATGTCATATCACTCATCGCCCTACCTCCTAGAAGCCTTTGAACGGGTTCATACCGATACGATTGATCACTTCGGCATAATCGTTGATCAATTGCGGTACGCGTTCGATGTCGGTAATTGCCACCTCGTAGGTCGAAACGCGTTCGGTTTCCAGGTTAAGCCCCTTCAAAGTGTCGTCAATTTTGCCCATGCGATAACTGGCCAATTCCGACCCTTTGACGAAGTGGCACTGGTAGTCGTCGCCGTGTTTGCAACCCATCATCATCACACCGTCGAAGCCGCTATTCAGCGCATCGGTGATGAAAATGGTATTAACCGAACCGAGGCAACGCACCGGGATCACGCGAACGAAGGCGCTATACTCGGTGCGATTCATGCCGGCCATATCGAGCGCCGGATAAGCGTCGTTTTCGCAGGCGAGGATCAAAATCCGCGGCTTTTCGGAAAACTCGTCCGGCATGTCGACCGCTTTAATCTGCGATCCGACAGAATCGATCGAATAATTCTCGAAAGAAATCACCCGCACCGGGCAAGCCCCCATACAGGTTCCGCAGCGGCGGCAACGCGACTCGTTGAATACCGGGTAGCGCTGCTCATCTTCATCGATTGCGCCGAATGGGCACTCCACCGTGCAGCGTTTGCACTGGGTGCAGCCCTCGCGGCGGAAGCTTGGAAAGCTCAAGTCGCCGGAGCGGGGGTGCGCAGCACGTCCCATCGATGCATTCTCCACCGCTTGAATCGCCTTCATCGCCGCGCCCGTTGCATCCTCCATGGCTTGCGCGATGTCCATCGGACGGCGGACCGGTCCGCAAGAATAGATACCTGTCCGGCGGGTTTCGTAGGGGAAACAGATGAAATGCGAATCGGTAAAACCGTATTTCAACTGCGGAATATCCGGGCCTTGGCGATAGGTCAGGTTCAACACGGAAACCACCTTGATTTCCTGAACCCCAGAGGCGGCGGATGCAGCGGCCTCTTCTTCCGTTTCCAGCTTGACCACGGCATCGATATTGATGCCCGAATTCGCCACTTGTCCGGTTGCCAGGACGACAAGATCGGCATCCCCAATCATCGCGTTTTCATCGTTGAGGATGAGATCGTGGAACAAGACTTTGCACTGATTGCCGTTGGCCTCGACCGTCTTCGCCTTACCCTTGGTAAAGGTCACGCCCTTATTCTGCGCGCTGCGGTAGAAATCCTCGCCGTTGCCGGGCGTGCGCAGATCGGTATACATCACGACCGTATCGACGTTCGGATTGGCATCCTTGAAATACATTGCTTGCTTGATGCTGGTATTGCAGCAAACACCCGAGCAGTACGGCAGATGCTTACCGCTATCGTCGCGTTGACCGGCGCACTGGAGAAATACCACCGTCTTCACTTCGCCGCCATCCGCCGGGCGCTTGATGGCTTCGCCTTTTGCGGCGGCGTCTATCGCCAGTTTTTCAAGACCGGCCTGATCCACTACGTTCGGGCTCTTACCGTAACCTAACTCCGGCAGATTATTGGGATCGTAGGTCGTGAAACCGGTGGCTTGAATAATCGCGCCGACTTCCTCGCTTACCGTAGCGCCGCTTTCCTGGCTGATATCCACCACGAATTTACCAGGGGCGCCGTCGGTTTTGCTGGTGATGGCATGGGTATAAACCTTGATGTTGCTATCCGCCTCGACGGCGGCAAGCAGATCGGCAACACCATTAGCTTGCGGAGCCGCAAATGGCTCGCTAACAGGAATACGCTTATGCAGCTTGGCCGCCCAGCCGCCCAGTTGGCCGGATTTCTCCACCAATACGACTTGGTAACCCGCTTTGGACGCTTCCAGAGCCGAGGTCATGCCGGAAACGCCGCCGCCTACCACCAAAATACGCTTGTTGGTCGCCGCGTTCGGATTTCCCTGCGGCAACTGCATTTTTTTGATTTCGGCACAACCCATGCGCACGTAATCCGCCGCCATTTCCTGGGTCAGTTCGCGTGCCTCGTCGCTGTCGGGCTGCGTCCAAATCACGCCCTCGCGCAAATTAGTGCGGGCTATCGCCACCTTCTCGAAATTGAAGGCTTCGGTCTTGGCGCGACGCGAACAGGCCGCCACCAGAACATGCGTCACGCCTTCATTGTCGATGTCGTTTTGTATCATCCCTACGCCGTCGGCGTTGCACAGGAACTCGTGCTCCTTAACCAGCGCAACCTTTCCTTCCTTGGTCGCGATTTTCGCCAAATCGGCGGTATCCAGACGTTCGCCCAACCCGCAGCCTTGGCAAATATAGGCTGCTACCTTTAGATCTGCCATTCCTTAACCCTCCACCCTGGCTACACGGTTGATGACTTGAATTGCGCGCAGCGCGCTGGCCGTGGCCGACTGCACCGCACGGTTCACGTCCAGTGGGTTAGTCGCACAACCGGCGCCGAACAAGCCGCCGTTAGCCGGGTCATTCGAAATAAATCCGCTTGCATCGGCGACGATGTCGGCTGGTATATTCGCACCGCTGACGCTGGGCTCCATACCCACCGCCAACACCACTAAATCGTGGTTATTGGCATAGCGGTGGTAGCCTTCGGTGTTCACACCGTGCAACACCACATCGCCGCTCTTTGCATCCTGGACAACTTTCGCCACTTTGGACTTAATGAACGACACCGTTTTATCGGCCAGCACTTTTTGATAAAAATCTTCGAAGCGGTCGATAGCTCTGATATCGATATAGTAAATCGTCGATTGCGCCGCATCGCCGTAGGCTTCGCGCACATAATTGGTCTGCTTCAGGGAAGCCATGCAGCAGATACGCGAGCAATGGCGCAAATGATTTTCGTCACGGGAACCGGCACACTGGATGAAAGCGATGTTTTTCGCTTCCTTGCCGTCGGATGGCCGCAGAAGCTTACCTTTGGTGGGGCCGTGAGGGTCGGATAAACGCTCGAATTCAACGCTGGTAATCACGTTCTCGAACCGGTCGTAACCATAAGGTTGAATTTTAGCGGCGTCGTAAGGCCTCCAACCGGTGGCCCAAACTACGGCACCGGCCTTGAAAGTAAGCGTTTCTTCCTGCATGTCGAGGTCGATGGCGCCATATTTGCACGCAGCCTTGGCGCTATCCGCTTCCGCTGTTCCAATAATGGACGGGTCGATCACATAACGCTGGGGATAGGACATACGGCTTGGCAAATAAGCCGCTTTGACTTTGCCCAGATTGTAATTGAATGCATCGGGCACTTCCGTCGTCACGGCATCGTTGCAAGCGCCACAAGCCGTGCAGTGCTCATTCACGTAACGTGGCGCAATTTTGACGGTCGCCGTGTAATCGCCTTGGGTTCCCTCGATGGATGTCACCTCTGCCATGGTCAGCACACGAATGCGCTTGTTCTGTTTGACACGGCGCTGGTTGATTTCAAGCCCGCAAGTCGGATGACACAATTTGGGGAAATAACGGTATAGCTGGGACACACGTCCGCCCAGCACAGGATTTTTTTCCAGCAGCACCACTTCCTTGCCGCACTCGGCTGCTTCTAAAGCCGCCGTCATGCCGCTTATGCCGCCACCCACGACCAAAATGGTCTGGTTGGTTGCAACGATTTCCGTCATCAGTACCCCTCCATCACTGACTACTAGCGATTAATATTCAAGACAGGCCGCCAATACGCCGTATCCTAACCCTAGGACGCCATAACAAACGTCTTAGCAAGCTCCCAAAAACTGGTTGGGTATCTTAACC
>JAIOJO010000596.1 GCA_019911985.1 Sulfuricellaceae bacterium
CCGTCAGCCAGCACCACCGTTTTACTGCCGCCATATACACTATCGCCCACCAGCGGATGCCCCAGGGACTGCATATGCACGCGAATTTGGTGGGTGCGTCCAGTTTCCAGACGGCAGCGCAACAAAGTGTAATTGGACGAAAAACGCTCTAGCGTTTCATAGTGGGTCACGGCCGGTTTGCCGCTTTCTACAATAGCCATTTTTGTGCGCTGACGGGGATGCCGCCCGATCGGCGCATCCACTGTGCCGGCCGCCGGAGCGCAGGCTTGAACGACGGCCAAATACTCTCTTTTTACGCTACGCGCCTGCAGTTGACGCACCAAATCGGTCTGCGCAAGCAGGGTTTTTGCCACAACCAATAAACCGCTGGTATCCTTATCGAGGCGATGCACTATTCCTGCACGGGGAAGCCCTGCCAAGGGTGGCACATGGTGCAGCAAGGCATTGAGCAAGGTCCCGTCCCAGTTTCCGCTGGCGGGATGGGTGACCATGCCGGCCGCTTTATTAATCACCAGCAAAGCATCGTCTTCGTAGACGATATCCAGCGCAATATCTTCTGGGTGAAAAGCGCTTTCGGCAGGATGTGCCACCGGTACGACGCGCACCTTCTCGCCGCCCCATACGGTCTGCTTCGGAGTGGCAACACCGCCTTCCAAGCTGATGCCACCGTCGCGTATCCATTCCTGCAAACGGCTCCGCGAATATTCCGGCAACAAGCGCTGCAAAGCCTGATCTAGACGCAATCCGGCATGTTCGAGCGGAATTTCCAAATCGACATGGGACGGAACGTTTGCGTTATAATTCGGAAAATTTCTTTCGGGTTGCGTCATGAAGCATAGTTTAGCGGTAATTCTCATCCTATTGTTAACCGGTTGCGGCCTGCTACCCGAGGTCAAGGACGAAACAGCCGGTTGGTCGGCGCAAAAGCTTTATAGCAAGGCAAAAGAAAAAATGGACGATGGCGTTTATTCAGATGCCATCAAATATTTCGAAACCCTAGAGGCGCGCTATCCTTACGGGCGCTACGCCCAACAATCCCAACTGGAAATAGCCTACGCCTATTACAAGGATAATGAACCGGCTTCGACCATTGCCGCCTGCGACCGTTTCATTAAGCTGCACCCCAATCATCCCAATGTGGATTACGTCTACTACCTCAAAGGACTGGCGAATTTCAACGAAGATCTCGGCTTGCTCGGCCGCGTGGGTTTAGGCGACAAAGACTTGTCCGACCGAGACCCCAAGGCTTTCCATGAATCCTTCGACGCCTTCAAGGTTTTGGTAGACCGGTTCCCTAACAGCAAATATTCGCCGGACGCCACCGCCCGCATGAAGTACCTGGTGAACGCCTTGGCCTCCCATGAAGTCCACGTAGCCCGTTATTATATCAAACGCGGCGCTTACCTCGCTGCCGTCAATCGCGCACAGCACGCCGTGCAATCCTATCCACAAGCCCCCGCCACTGAAGACGCGCTCGCGATCATGGTAAAAGGGTATGACGAACTGGGGATGAAGGATTTGAGCGCCGATGCTTTGCGCGTGCTGCGCAAAAATTTCCCCACCGGAACCTACTTCACCCAGGCTACGGCGGCCCAAACACCCTGGTGGAAACTCTGGTAGGCTTCGAGACATCCGGATAGCTGTTTCGAAGCAATGCGACTTCAATACATACAGCTAGTCACTTGGCACTAGATAGCGTTCGCGTCGGTTTCTCCAGTGCGGATCCGCACCACCCGCTCGACTGAAGTAACAAATATTTTTCCGTCACCGATTTTTCCGGTGCGCGCCGCCTTGATGATCGCATCCAGTGCCGCATCCACTCGGCTCGCCTCGATCACCAATTCCAGCTTTACCTTGGGTAGAAAATCCACCACATACTCCGCACCGCGATAAAGTTCGGTATGGCCCTTCTGTCGGCCAAAACCCTTGACCTCGGTTACCGTCAAACCGGTCACTCCGATTTCCGATAAAGCCTCGCGCACCTCGTCGAGTTTAAAAGGTTTTATAATGGCTTCTATCTTTTTCATCGCTCTCTCTCTTCAGTTATTAACGGCTTCGCAATCCTCATTACGAGCCGTTTCATATTAACCCCATATTGGCTTAATCCATACTCTGTAACGGTCTATTCCAACCAGGGCCGATACTTGGATGTTATCGGGTAACGCCTATCTTTACCAAAGCCGCGATGGGTTATGCGCACGCCAACGGGGGCTTGGCGACGCTTGTATTCATTGAGGTCGATGAGGCGAATCACCCGACGTACGTCCGCGGAAGCGAAACCCTGGGCAATAATTTCCTCCGGGCAAATGTCCTCCTCGACGTAGGCCTCCATGATCGCGTCCAGTATTGCGTAAGGCGGCAGCGTATCCTGGTCGGTCTGATCGGCGCGCAACTCGGCTGACGGAGCTCGCGTAATAATACGTTCAGGGATAATGTCGGCCAAACTATTGCGATAGTTCGCCAGTCGGTAGACCAGAGTTTTAGGCACGTCTTTCAGCACTGCGAAACCTCCCGCCATATCGCCGTAAAGGGTGGCATATCCGACAGCCATTTCGCTTTTGTTTCCGGTGGTTAACACCATCAATCCATACTTGTTGGATAAAGCCATCAACAATGTTCCGCGAATGCGCGCCTGAATATTTTCCTCGGTGGTATCGAATGGCAAGTTATTGAACTCATCCGCCAAAGAGTGAATGAAGGTGTCGTACATCGGCTTAATAGGCAAAACGTCATAACGCACCTTGATTTGGCGCGCCATGTGCTCGGCGTCGATCAAACTGATGTCAGCCGTGAATGGCGAAGGCAGCATCACCGTGCGTACCCGCTCCGCACCCAGCGCGTCTACGGCAATAGCCAAGGTCAACGCGGAGTCGATGCCCCCGGACAAACCCAGAACAACGCCAGGAAAGCCGTTTTTCTCTACATAATCCTTAACCCCGAGGCATAGGGCCTGATAGACGCGTGCCTCAAGAGATTGCTCAGGTTCGATTTTTCCGGGTAGAGGGCGTCCGCTCTCCAGTTCGACAAACTCAAGCGCCTCCTCGAAAGTCGGCAACTGATGCGTCAAATTTCCTTCACCGTCCATTGCGAAAGAGGCGCCGTCAAAAATCAGTTCATCCTGCCCGCCCACCAAATTAGCATAAACCACCGGCATGCCGCACTCGCCGATACGCTCGCGGACGGCCTCGTAGCGAGAAAGCTGCTTGTTCATATGGTAGGGCGAGGCATTCAATACCAACAAAACTTCTGCACGGGCATTCATGGCACATGTAGGAGCCCCTTCCTCCCAAATGTCGGCGCATATATTGATGCCAAACCTCAACCCATCCTGCTCGAAAGTACAAGCCTCGCTGCCCGGCTCGAAATAACGCACCTCGTCGAAAACGGAATGATTGGGCAGCTTTTGCTTATGGTAAGTTGCGGCGATTTTTCCATCGCGCAGCACGGAGGCCGCGTTATAGCGTCGCCCATTCACTTTACGCGGATGCCCGACAACGACGGTAATACCGCTTATTTGTTGCGCCAGTTCGGCCAGCACCCCATCGCAGGCCCCATAGAATCCGTCGCGCAGCAACAAGTCTTCTGGAGGATAGCCGGTTAGCGCCAATTCCGGCGTGAGCAGGATAGCCGCACCACCTGCCTGCGCACGTTGAGCATAATCAAGAATTTTCGCGGCATTGCCGGAAATATCCCCAACCGTGCAGTTGATTTGGGCTATCGCTATTTTCATCTTCTTATCTGCCGGCCTTGGACTCAAGGAAGAGTGGCTCAACTGTTACGCTTGATCGCTTCCGCTATGGCCGCACCGATATCGGCAGGCGATTTCGCCACTATGGCCCCAGCCGCTTCCAGCGCCCGAATCTTGTCCGCCGCCAACCCGCTGCCGCCAGAGATAATGGCCCCGGCATGTCCCATGCGTTTGCCTTTGGGTGCTGTCTGACCCGCAATGTAGGCTGCCACCGGCTTAGCTACGTGATCTCGAATGTATTCCGCCGCCGCTTCCTCGCGGTTCCCGCCAATCTCGCCGACCATGATAATGGCCTCGGTCTGCGGATCGTTCTCGAACATTTCCAGGCAGTCGATAAAATCCAATCCCTTGATCGGGTCGCCGCCAATGCCGACGCAGGTGGATTGGCCCAAACCCAGTTGGGTAGTCTGGTGCACCGCCTCGTAAGTCAACGTGCCGGAACGCGAGACGATGCCCACTTTGCCCTTCTGGTGGATCACGCCGGGCATGATGCCGATTTTGCACTCACCGGGGGTGATGACACCAGGGCAGTTTGGGCCGATCAACTTGGCGCCATTGGCCTGCAAGGCCGCCTTTACCTTGAGCATGTCCAGTACTGGGATGCCCTCGGTGATGCACACGATCACTTCTATGCCCGCATCCGCCGCTTCCATGATGGAATCCGCCGCAAATGCCGGCGGCACGTAGATCACGCTGGCGTTCGCCGCAGTGGCCCGAACCGCGTCGCGCATGGTATTGAATACGGGCAGGCCGAGATGGGTCTGACCACCCTTGCCCGGCGTTACCCCGCCCACCAACTTCGTACCGTAGGCGATTGCCTGCTCGGAGTGGAAAGTACCCTGCTTGCCGGTGAAGCCTTGGCACAGGAGTTTAGTATCTTGGTTAATGAGAATACTCAATTTAGAATCCTTTGACTAAGCGCGAAAGCGCGCTCAGCGGCCCGAAAAATCACTGCGCCGCCGCGACGGCCCGTTTAGCTGCATCGGTCAGGCCGTCCGCCGAAATGATGCTCAAACCGCTGTCTTGCAGCATCTTGCGGCCTAAATCCACGTTGGTGCCTTCCAGCCGCACGACTACCGGCACGCTTACGCCAACCTCTTTGACAGCCGTGATGATGCCCTCGGCGATAATATCGCAGCGCATGATGCCACCAAAAATATTGACCAGAATAGTTTTCACATGGGTATCCGACAAAATAATTTTGAATGCCTTAGCCACGGTTTCCGCCGTTGCTCCACCTCCGACATCAAGGAAGTTGGCGGGCATACCGCCGTGCAGCTTGATCAAATCCATGGTCGCCATCGCCAGTCCGGCGCCGTTTACCATGCAACCTATCGTGCCGGAGAGAGCAATATAATTAAGATCCGCTTCCCGTGCGGCAGCTTCCTTGGGATCGTCCTGCGACGCATCGCGCAACTCCGCCAGGACGCGGCGCCGGTAAAGCGCATTGTCGTCAACGCCGATTTTGCAGTCCAGTGCCACCAATGAGCCATCGACAGTCACGACCAGCGGATTGATTTCCACCATGGACAGGTCGCTCGCGATGAAGAGTCGATACAAGCCTTTGGCCAGGGCGGAAAAAGCGCCGACCTGCTTTCCTTCCAGGCCAAGTCCGAAGGCTAGGTCGCGGCATTGGAAATCCTGTAGCCCCCACAAAGGGTCGCACACTTCGCGCAAAATTTTCTCCGGCGCGGTTTTGGCGATTTCCTCTATCTCCATTCCGCCGCTGCCGGAAGCGACCAGTACCACCCGCTCGCTCTCCCGGTCTACCGTCAGGCTGAGATAAATTTCCCGTGAGATTTCGAGGGTTTCCTCAACCAGCAAGCGCGACACCATCTGCCCGTCGGGGGCATTCTGGTAAGTCACCAAGTTTTTCCCCAACAAATCGCTTGCCGCTTCAAGCAAGGCCTGGCGCGACCGCACTAGGCGCACGCCGCCCGCCTTGCCGCGCCCGCCGGCATGAATCTGTGCCTTCACCACCCAGGCATCTCCGCCCAATTCGTCGGCGGCGGCTCCAGCCTGTTCGGCGCTTACCACCGCTATCCCACGCGGCGTGCTTATGCCGCACTCTCGCAACAATGTTTTTGCTTGATATTCGTGAAGATTCATACCCGCGCGATCTTTTCCGATTAAAAACGGCGGCCCGTCTCGCGGTCGCCGCCTCATGGACTAATAAAAGATGAATTTTGAAGCAAAACTCGCCGAGACGCCAGCCCCGAAAATGCGGCCATTCCCTAGGGGAAATACGATAAGCGAGCAGAATCCGAACACCAACTAGCGTTCGATATCCTCCGCCCACATAAGCGCCTGGACATGCGCCGTATTCACGGCATCGGCATTCAAGCCACAAATGACCGCCAGCTTGGCGATCCGGTCAAGATCGAAATCCTCGCACGCTATCGCCAATGCCAGGAACGGCGCATAGCACCCTTCTTGGCGCAACAAGGCATCCAGGACGGGGGCCGGTAATTGTATCCGCTCCAGGGCCTGCGCCATCGGCATGTTAAGCAAAGCATCCAGCAAGGAAAAAATCCCTACGATGAAAGCGCCCTCGGCCTCCGCTGGCGTCATCTTATTCAAGCACAGCAGTTCGGCCAAGCGCGCGCGAACCAGGGCGCTTTTCATAATCGCCTGACTGGATTGATCGAGCTTACCGCTGGTAAACAGCAAGAGCGTCAACCACCGGTACAATTGTTCATAACCGAGAATCAAAATTGCATGCGAAATAGAGCGGACTTCCACGCCGATGTTGCTGCCCGCTGAATTCATGAAACGCAACAGCTTGTAGGAAAGCATGGCATCGTGCTTGAAACCTTCTTCCAGTTCGGGCAATTCAGCGCGCGCCATTACTTTATTCAACAATTCCATGACTTGAACACGATCATTGTCGATGCTATGCACCATTGGCTGCCTAGGTTGAGCAAAATAATGCCCTTGAAAAAGATGGAAACCCAAGCGTCGGCATACCTCGAAATCCTCCTCGGTGTCGACTCCTTTGGCAAACAGCCTAGCCTCTCCCTCCTTGAGTACCGCCACCGTCTGCTTGCCGAGGCTAATCGCGTCAAAACGCGCCACATGGAACTGGATATAGTGTACTAATTTTAGAAAAGGGGCCGACTCGGGGAAGGGGGCATAATCTTCCAAGATCAATTGGAAACCGTCCATTCTTAACTGCTGCAGATTTTTTAACAAATCAGAACCGGGATCGGCACCGATCTTAACCGCCAGCATGACCCCTTTGCCCTTGATTTCTTGCAACAGCCTATGCGTCAAAGATTTAGGCGACAAACTGATAACAAGCTGCTTGTCTTTCATCAAGTCGTTCATGCCCAGCTTGGTCACGCTATTCAACAGCATTTCGTCATACAGCAACCGTAGCGATTCGTCCTGGCTTTTGCCTGAAGTGTCGGATGCCTGACGCTGCATCAGCTCGTAACCAATGACCTGCTGCGACCTATCGAGGACCGCCTGACGCCCAAGAAATCGCTGGGTGAACTTCGCCGTATCGGACGTCCTCTCGCCCACCGTCTCCACCTCGAGAATACTGGTAACAACATTGTCCGCCAGTACCGTCCCCGTATCGATGACAGCCAAATGGTCGTCATTAGCCTGATGCCTGCCAACAATCGGCTGAAGCTCGTGCAAGCCGAGCGAAGTACTTGAATTCAGCCTATTCGAGGACTTGTTTTTGCCTGTAATCAATGCCTTAATTATTTCAAACATAATCAGGTCAGATCCCGTGAGGAGGGGCTTTCGAAAAATTTCGTTATGCCTTGTGAGTATAAACCATGTTCAAGGTAAAAAACCCCCCATGAAATTAAGCAAATCTTCGACCGCCTTGATTTGCCGCATCCCGGCTAGGGAGCTTCTGATTAAGCCGCGCGGGCTCCGAGCCGGAGGCCAGGATTTTCTAGACGGCGACCTTATCTAGACGGCGATCTTAATTAAGGAGCCTCTGATTAAGTCGCACGGGGATCGCGTTGCGTCAAAAGCCGGTGGCTGCAAGGCGCGCGACGCCGGTCGTAGCCAGCCTACGATGCCAAGGAGCGCAACGCCGCAGACGCCGGCTTTTGACACAACCCT
>JAIOJO010000597.1 GCA_019911985.1 Sulfuricellaceae bacterium
TCGTAATGCAGCGCCAGGTTTATCCCGAGCAAGTCGAGGCCATGCGGCGCTACAAGCAGTATAGCCGGGCATATCGGGTATTCGAGTTGGACGATCTGATTACCGGTTTGCCGGTAAAGAGCGTGCATCGCGGGAGTTTCCGGGCGAATGTCGGCGAGCAGTTGAGCGTGGCCCTGTCTCTTTGCGACCGTTTTGTGGTTTCCACGGAGCCCTTGGCCGAAGCCTATCGCCATCTGCATTCGGATATCCGGGTGGTGCCGAATTATCTCGAAGGCACGCGCTGGGGCGGCTTCACGCCGCTGCGGCGCGTATCCGAGAGGCCGCGAGTCGGCTGGGCGGGCGGCATCGGCCATGGTGGGGACTTGGAAGTGATCCTGGATGTGGTTAAGGCTTTGGCGGGAGAAGTGGATTGGATATTTTTCGGCTTGTGCCCGGATTCGATCCGGTCCTACGTCAAAGAAGTGCATCGCGGCGTTCGGGTAAACGAGTATCCGGCGAAGCTGGCCAGCCTGAATTTGGACCTCGCGCTGGCGCCCTTGGAACTTATTCCCTTCAATGAAGCGAAAAGCCATTTGAAATTGCTGGAATACGGTATTCTCGGCTATCCGGTCATTTGCACCGACATCTATCCCTATCAAGGCGGTTACCCTGTAACGCGCGTGCATAACCGCCAGCAGCAGTGGGTCGGGGCGATCCGCGAGCACCTGCAGGATATGGACGCCTGCGCCCGGCGGGGCGATGAATTGCGGCAGTACGTGCGCCGCCACTGGATGCTGGAAGACCATCTGGACGATTGGCTGAACGCCTGGTCGGGGCGCTAAATTAAAATTTGCAGTCGAGGCTAAAGTTCCTTGGGGGTCGTCCGATAATTAACTCAGGAAAGCGGTGGATGGGAACTGTAAAAGCTCTTTCCCCTGTGAATTGTTACCCCTTAAATGAAGGAGAATCGACATGACTGGAATCATTAATACCAACGTAGCGTCCCTCGACGCGCAACGTCAGTTGGCCAAGAACTCGGGAACACTGGAAACCGTGCTGCAACGCCTTTCTTCCGGCCTGCGGATCAACTCGGCCAAGGACGACGCGGCCGGTTTGGCGATTTCGGAACGTTTCACTTCCCAGATCAACGGTCTGGATCAAGCGCGCCGCAATGCCAACGACGGCGTTTCGCTGGCGCAAACGGCGGAAGGCGCGCTGTCGCAAATGGGCGACATTCTGCAGCGGGTGCGCGAACTTGCCGTGCAGTCGGTCAACGCGACCAATACCGCATCCGACCGCCAAGCCTTGAACCAGGAATCGACGCAGTTGATCCAAGAGCTTAACCGCTTCGCCAATACCACCCAGTTCAACGGCCAAAACCTCTTCGACGGCACCTTCGGATCGGCCAACTACCAGGTCGGCGCGAACGCCAACCAAGTGATCACCGCGACCACGTCCAACTTCCAGACCACGCAATACGGCACTTACGAGGTGGGCACGCAAAGCACACGTACAGTGGGGGTAACCGGTACCGGCACGACTTCGGCGGGAACCTCCAGTGCGTTGGTGGGCGTGGCTGGATCGCTGACGATACAAGGCGCGGCCGCCAGCGGCTCCGTGGCCTTGGCTGTAAGCAATACCGCGCGCGACATCGCGGCGAATATAAACGCGCAGAGCCAAACCGGCGTAAAAGCATCGGCGATTACCGTGACAACCCTGGCCTTTGGCGCTTCCGGCAGTTATTCGCTGACCGCCTACGGCTCCAACACCACGGCAACCACGGTTTCTTTCAGCTTGAGTGCAACCAATACGTCTTCGGGCTTGTCGCAAGCCGTGACCGCGTTCAACGCCGCGGCGGGTTCGACGGGCATTACCGCCACTTTGGCGAGCGGTAACACCGGTATCGTGCTGACCCAGGCGGATGGCTACAACATCAACTTGGTCGCGGCAGCGACGAATTCGGCGGCGGGCTCAATATCGGTGGGTGGTGCTACTGCGACTCTTGCGGCCACGACGGCAGGTAACCTTACCATCGGCGGCCAAGTCAACCTGGATTCCGATAAATCTTACGCGCTCACGACGGTGACGTCGACGCTGACGTCCGGCGTATTCGGCGCTACAGTTATTGCGGGCGGCACCGTCTCTTCCTCGCTACAAACCGTCGCGACGCTGGATTTGACCACGGCGGACAACTCGACCCAAGCGTTGCGGATTGTGGATCAGGCCTTGAC
>JAIOJO010000598.1 GCA_019911985.1 Sulfuricellaceae bacterium
GTTGCAGCGCCAGGCGCGCTTGGTCCGCTTCCTGCGGCGCCACCGCGATGCGGTTGACCACGTGGCCCGCCACCAGATTTTCGAGCACCCAGGCAAGGTGCTGGGGGTCGATGCGCGCCATGGTGGAACACATGCACACCGTGGTCGCCATGAACTGCACGGTTTTGTTTTCCGCCTGGAAGCGCTTGGCCAAACGATTCACCAAGTTGAGTTCGGTGCCCACCAGCCATTCGGTGCCGGGCTTGGCGGCGGCGATGGTCTGGATAATATACTCGGTGGAACCGACGTAATCCGACGCTTGGCACACGTCAAAGCTGCATTCCGGGTGGGAAATCACGTAGCCCTCGGGGTGCTTCGCGCGCCAATCCGCGATCTGCTGCGGGGTGAACATCTGGTGCACCGAACACAAGCCTTTCCACAGGATGATCTTAGCCTGGCGGATTTGCTCCGGGCTCAGGCCGCCCATGGGCTGATCGTAGTCCCACAACACCATCTGTTCCAGCGGTATGCCCATTTTATAGCCGGTATTGCGGCCCAGGTGCTGGTCGGGGAAGAAGAGGATTTTTTCGCGCCGGGCGAAGGCCCATTCGAGAATTTTCCGCGCATTGCCGGACGTGCACACGATGCCGCCATGCTCGCCGCAGAAGGCCTTGAGGTCGGCGGCGGAATTGATGTAGGTGACCGGCGTGACGCTTTCCTCCGGATCGAGCACTTGGGACAATTCGCGCCAACTGCGCCGCACCTTGGCCAGATTCGCCATATCCGCCATCGAACAGCCCGCCGCCAAGTCCGGCAGGATGGCAATCTGCTCGGGGCGGGACAGGATATCCGCCACTTCGGCCATGAAATGCACGCCCAGGAAGACGATGTATTCCGCCTCGGACTCGGCGGCGGAGCGCGATAGCTTGAGTGAATCGCCGGAAAAGTCGGCATGCTCGAAGACATGATCCTGCTGATAATGATGGCCGAGAATCACCAGGCGCTTGCCCAGCGCTTGCTTGGCGGCGACGATGCGTTCCCGGCACGCCTCGTCGGACATGCGCGCGTAGTTCGCGTAGGGAATCGCCGCGGCATCCGGGCCGGCGGCACCCCCCGGTACGAAGCGGATAGGCGTTTCTATGGTTTCAGCGCTCACGAATGTTTTCCGAAATCAATTAGCGAATTCTTTAACATACCATAATTCAGACAAATCTAGCCGCCACAGGCGGCTCCAACCCATTCCGGCAGGCGGCGGATAGCCGCCGCATTGCTCCAAGAAAACACCTTCTCGGCCGCCTCTTGCCAAGGCAGCCAGGCTTGGCTGAGATGCTCCCGCGGCGCGAGCGTGACCGTCAGGGGCCGGGGCAGTTCCAAGCTAAAAACATGCTCGGTGTTGTGGGTCACGCCCGGCGCATAGCGATGGCGCCATTCCTCGAATATTTCGAACTCGACCTGCTGCTGTCGGTCGCATAGCCGGAACGCACCGGCATCCAGGCCGGTTTCCTCCGCCACTTCGCGCACCGCCGTCTGGCGCGGCATCTCGCCGGGATCGCAACTGCCGGTGACCGACTGCCAGTAACCGGGATGGTCGGCGCGCTCCAGCAGCAGGACTTGCAAGTCAGGCGTGTGGATGATCACCAGGACGGAAACGGGAATTTTATAGCGGGCCAAGGCCTTCTCGATTCTATGAAGCTATTAATACAATCCGGGCCCGCGCCAGCGGCAAGCGGCCTAAACCTTCTCCACTTCGACTTGGGTCTGCACCTGCTGGCGCAAACGGATATGCAGTTCGCGCAACTGCTTTTCGTCCACGCTGTTCGGGGCCTGGGTCAGCAGACAGGCGGCGCGCTGGGTTTTCGGGAAGGCGATGACATCGCGGATCGATTCGGCACCGGCCATCAGCGTCACCAGGCGATCCAGTCCGAAGGCCAGGCCGCCGTGGGGCGGCGCGCCGTATTGCAGGGCTTCCAGCAAGAAGCCGAACTTCTCCTGGGCTTCCTCGTCGGAAATATTCAGCGCGCGGAACACCTTGGCCTGCACGTCCTGGCGGTGGATACGCACCGAGCCGCCGCCCACTTCCCAGCCGTTGAGCACCATGTCGTAGGCCTTGGACAGCGCCGCGCCGGGATTGCTTTCGAGCAAATCCTCATGGCCTTCGGAAGGCGAGGTGAAGGGATGGTGCAGAGCTTGCCAGCGCTTGCCCTCTTCGTCGTATTCGAACATCGGGAAATCCACCACCCAGAGCGGCTTCCAGCCCTTTTCGGCAAGTCCGCGCTCGTGACCCACCTTGGCGCGTAGCGCACCCAGTGCCTCGTTGACGATCTTGGCCTTGTCGGCGCCGAAAAACACCAGGTCTCCGTCAGTGGCGCCGGTGCGCTCGATAATGGTTTTCACCGCCTTTTCAGGCAGGAACTTGAGGATAGGCGATTGCAAGCCTTCCATTCCCTTGGCCAGTTCGTTGACTTGATGTAGGCCAAGCCCTTGGCGCCGTAGATGCCGACGAACTGGGTGTAGTCGTCGATGTCTTTGCGCGACAGCTCGCCGCCGCCCGGCACTCTTAAGGCGGCCACGCGCCCGTTGGGCAGATTGGCCGCCTCGCGGAATACCTTGAAATCGACTTCCTTCATCACGTCGGTGATCTCGGTCAATTCCAGCGCCACGCGCAGGTCGGGCTTGTCCGAACCGTAGCGCGCCATCGCATCGGCGTAGCTGATGCACGGAAAAGGATCGGGCAAGTCGATGTCCATCACGGCTTTGAACAGCTCGCGGATCATCGCTTCCATCATCCCGGTGATGGCCGCCTCGTCCATGAACGAGGTTTCGATATCCACCTGGGTGAATTCGGGCTGGCGGTCGGCGCGCAGGTCTTCGTCGCGGAAGCACTTGACGATCTGGAAGTAGCGGTCGAAGCCGGACACCATCAGCATCTGCTTGAACAGTTGCGGCGACTGCGGCAAGGCGAAGAACTGGCCCGGATGAACCCGGCTCGGCACCAGGTAGTCGCGCGCGCCTTCCGGCGTGGAACGCGTCAACATGGGCGTTTCCAGTTCCATGAAGCCGTTGCGGTCGAGGAAGTGGCGCAGCGTCTTCGACACTTGATAGCGCAGCCGCATATTCGCCTGCATTTGAGGGCGGCGCAGATCGATGTAACGATGGGTCAGGCGCACGTTCTCACTGAGATTGTCGTCGTCCAACTGGAACGGCGGCGTCAACGATGCGTTCAGAATTTCAATATCGTGGGCGACGATTTCGATCTCGCCAGTCGCCAAATCAGGATTCACCGTGCCTTCGGGGCGAGGGTTGACCACGCCGGTAATCTTCAACACGAACTCGTTGCGCACCGCTTCGGCGGCGCGGAACAGTTCCGCTCGGTCCGGGTTGCACACGACCTGCACCAGACCCTCGCGGTCGCGCAAATCGATGAAAATCACGCCGCCGTGGTCGCGCCGGCGATGGGCCCAACCGCAAAGGGTGACGGTGTTCTGCAGGTGGCGGGTATTCAACTCGCCGCAATAATGGGTTCGCATGCTTACTATCCAGTGTTTAAAGGTAAAAGGTGGGGAAAAAACGAGAACTATCGGTCGATGGCGACGGCCTTGGCGGGATGCGGCTTATTCGAGGGCGTCACCACCCCCATCGAAATAATATACTTCAAGGCATTATCCACACTGAGGTCGAGTTCGATGGTCTCGCTTTTTTTAACGAAAAAATAAAAACCGTTCACCGGGCTAGGGGTTGTCGGAATGAACACGGCGACGTGTTCTTCATCGAGGTGCGAGCCGATGTCCCGTACCGGCAAATTGGTTTGAAACGCCAGCGACCACGCTTCGGGATGGGGATAGCGAACCAGCAACACCTTGCGGAATGCCTCGCCGTCGCTGGACAACAGGGTATCGCTGATTTGTTTGACGCTGTAATAGATCGACTTGACTACCGGGATGCGGGCGAGGATGCCCTCCCATACCAAAACCAAGCGGCTGCCGAAATAGTTTTTGCCGATCATCCCTGTGACCAGCACGACCACCAGCGCCAAAAGCATTCCCAGCCCAGGAATATAAAAACCGAGAACGACTTCCGGACGCAAATGTTCGGGCAACAGCAGCAGGCTCTGATCCATGGTGCCGATCAGCAGCTTCAACACCCACACGGTAATGACCAGCGGCACCCAAATCAGCAGCCCGGTAACCAGATAGCGCTTCATCGCCGGCAATCAGTTGCCGCCACAGCCGCCGATGCCGCAAGCACCCGTGCCGCATGCAGGAACCGGGGACGCCTCCTTGGCCGGCGAACCGCCTTTAAAATCGCTTTGATACCAGCCGCTGCCTTTTAATTGAAAGCCCGCCGCCGACAGCAGTTTAGAGAATGTTTCCTTGCCGCATTCAGGGCAAGTCGTGAGCGGAGCGTCGCTCATTTTCCGGATATACTCTTTCTGAAACCCGCACTCGGAGCATCGATATTCGTAGATTGGCATGACAAACTCCCAAAAGAAGTAATTATACACGATTACACCATGCCGCTTACTGTGGCACGGACACTTAATATGACGCCTTCCAACTGAATTTCAAGAGATAAGCCGTACCGGCAAAACACCCTTTCCGATTGCGGGCGAGCGGCGGTCAAGCGCGCTGCAAATCGACGACTGCGACGGGACTGACGATTGACGCGGCGCCTCAAGGGTGTTAAATTTAGACATTGTCTAAACCAGGTTCTATTCAATCCACTCATCCCCTCAAGGAGACATCATGGCAGTTCTCGTAGGCAAGGCAGCTCCCGATTTTACCGCCGCCGCAGTAATGGGCGACAACAGCATCGAAGAAAATTTCAACCTCAAGTCCTTCATCAAAGACAAATACGCGGTTATTTTCTTCTACCCGCTGGATTTCACCTTTGTCTGCCCTTCCGAATTGATCGCATTCGACCATCGCCTAAAGGACTTCAAAGAGCGCAACGTGGAAGTCATCGGGGTGTCTATCGATTCCCACTTCACCCACTTGGCGTGGAAAAACACCCCGGTCAACAATGGCGGCATCGGCAAAGTCGGCTACCCTATGGTGGCCGACATCAAACACGAAATTTGCAAGGCCTACGACGTTGAAACCGAAGGCGGCGTTGCATTCCGCGGCTCCTTCCTGATCGACAAGAGCGGCGTCGTGCGCCACCAAGTCGTGAACGACCTGCCCCTGGGACGCGACATCGGCGAAATGATGCGCGTAGTCGACGCGCTGCAGTTTACCGAGCAGCACGGCGAAGTCTGCCCGGCAGGCTGGAACAAGGGCAAGGCCGGCATGAAAGCCACAACCGAAGGCGTGGCCGACTACCTGGCCAAGCACAGCAACGAACTGTAATGCACTTTCCGCGCTAAAAAACGGAGGCGCATGCCTCCGTTTTTTTTGCCTTCGCGCATCGCCGCGTTCCGCCCTTCTCGCCTCCCCTCACCCCCTAGCGCAATAGCCGGTTTTACCGGCAATCTACAAATCAATGCAATAGGTAACAATGTTTAATTATTACATTCCAACATTGACATATCATGATGATTGATATAGATTTTGATTATCGCCTATTCAAAAGGGGCTTATCATGGGCTTCCGCACCATTTCCGCCGTAGACCATGGCGCCGCAAAAATCGGTCTGCATGGCGCTTTCAACCTGTTTTCCGGGGCACAATTCCTCAAGTGCAGCGAGGATTTGCTTACAACCCCCAACATTCACGAACTTGAAATCGATATGCACGGCGTTGAACAAATCGACGACGCCGCACTCGACGCCTTACTGATACTCAGGGAAAAGGCTGCCAGCCTGCACCGTCACATCATCTTGAGCGGCTGCCGCAAACCGATACGAAAATTCCTTGAAGCGGCCAACTTACAGC
>JAIOJO010000599.1 GCA_019911985.1 Sulfuricellaceae bacterium
CCGCGTGGTCGGGATGCCCAGGCCGTGCATGGCTTCCGAGCAGAGGTACTCGCGGATGGACGAGCGCAGCACGGCGCGGCCGTCGTCTTGACGGGAAAACGGCGTGGGGCCGGCGCCTTTCAACTGCAAATCCCAGCTTTCTCCGCGGGCATTTTTTACCTCGCCCAAGAGGATGGCGCGGCCGTCGCCTAGCTGCCGCACCAACTGGCCGAACTGATGGCCGGCGTAGAGCATCGCGAGCGGATCGGAGCCGGGTAGCGGGCGATTGCCGCTGAAATAATCGACAAACTCGGGGCGCCGCGCCTCGTCGGGGTGCAAATCGATCAGATGCGCCGCCTCCGGGTTGAAGCTGACCAGGTAGGGTTCCGGCACGGGTGTCGGGGCAAGCTTGGCATAGAAGGCTTCAGGCAGCTTGGCGAAGGAGTTGTGGAACGGCAGTTGTTCGAGTTTGTGCATGATTCCGCTTAAAAAGCTTTGGGTGTCGTTCAGCATAAAACATTCCCCACCGCTGCGGCCAGCCCCCCATTCGGAGTAGAAGGCGATGTGCACTGAGCCGGTGCATGAGGCCGGAAAATGCACTCGGAATGTTGCTCGGATGGCCTGCTGTCGCAGAAAGCATATTGAATTATCGAAGCTTATTTATGTGGCATGGTAATTGCTCAAAATTACTTCGGAAATTAACGGGCAGGGTGAGGGGCCGGGATCATGAATCGAGAAAATGGCGGAATTTTGCCTGGAACAGCGTGGCTAGGCCGCTTCCCCTTGGCTTGGAAATTCGCGCTGACCGCCGGGCTCGCGTCTTTACCCTTGCTTGCCATGGCGTACAGCGCCGCTGCGGGAGTGGCGCCATCGCTGTCGGCGACGGCGCTATTCGCCGTGTTTACCGCGCTTTCCTGGTATTTGCTGGCCGCGGTATATCGCGCGCTGACCGCCTTATTTCACGAAATGCGGGATGCCCATGTTCTGCTGGAAGGCGGCGACTTCGGTGTCCGCCTGGTGCCGCGCGGCAAGGATGAAAACGCGAGCTTGGCCGGAAGTTTCAACGATGCGGCGCGGGAGGTGGGGCGTGTCGTTTCGGAAATTCGCGATGCCGCCGCCGAAGTGGCGCATGCCGCGGTGGAGCTGAAAAAGGGCGCCGACGTGGTGGCCGATGCCGCGATGCGGCAGGAAACCTCGGCGGCCGAAACCGCGGCGGCGGTGGAGGAGATGACCGTGAGCATCGCCGAAGTGGCGTCGCAAAGCCGCGAGGCCGAGCAGACATCGCATGCGGTCAGCGATTTGTCGGCGGCGGGCAGCCGCGCCATTGCCCGGTCGTCCGGCGAGATTCAATCCTTGGCCCGCGCCGTGGGCGAGGTTTCTCAACTGATGAACCAGCTCGCGCAGCGCTCTGCCGACGTGACTCAAATTACCGGCCTGATCACGCAGGTGTCCGACCAGACGAACCTGCTGGCCCTGAATGCCGCCATCGAGGCGGCCCGGGCGGGCGAGCACGGGCGCGGTTTCGCCGTGGTGGCGGACGAAGTGCGCATGTTGGCGCTGCGGGCGCGCCGCTCCGCGGACGACATTACGCGCACCGTCGCCACTATCCAATCCGAGATCGAACAGGCGGTCGTGCACATGGGCGCGGCCAGCAGCCAGGCGCGAGAAAGCGTGGCGCATGCAAGCGGGGCCACCGAGGCGCTGGCGCA
>JAIOJO010000600.1 GCA_019911985.1 Sulfuricellaceae bacterium
TCGTAATCTTGCCCTGGCATGGGTACGGCGCCACCTTGTCGCCCGGCATGGTGGCGGCCGCCGGCAAGCCCCGCAAACAGGTCGGATAAATCGAGGTCATCGAATGAGAACGAGGAAGCGCCAAACTCACTCCCCCACTCCGGCGGCGGCCGAAACTCCTGCCCCGGCTGATGGCGGCCCAATTGGTCATAAGCAGCGCGCTTCTCGGCATCCTTGAGCGTTTGGTAGGCTTCGGCAATTTCTTTGAATTTTTCTTCGCCATTCGCGTCTTTCGAAACGTCGGGATGATACTTATGCGCGAGCTTGCGATATGCCTTCTTGATCTCATCGGCGCTGGCGTTACGCTCGACACCCAGAATGCGGTAATAGTCCTTGTATTTCATTTAATCGGCCCTGAATGATGCTTACTCGATGCGATGAAATCAGCGCAATAATGCGCTGCCGTCAGCATACGCTTTTTAAGCGCACTCTGGCGACACCCGCGCAAGGGGACGGATTTTACCGTTCTTGTGGTAGACTTCGCGCTCCGGCGGCCACGCTCTGGCCGCCGCCCATAATAACTATTCCGCCAGCCTTTGCCGTCGGTCCTCCGACTGATCGGCGATACCTATCCGGGCTACCGTATGGAGGACATCATGCAGCAACAACTCGATATTTTTCTGAATTCGTTCACGACCTTTTGGTCGCAAACGGCCGCTTTTATTCCGCAACTGCTGGGCGCGTTGGTTCTGATGATCTTCGGCTGGATCGCCGCCAAAGTAGTGCGAACAGGCATGATTCATCTACTGAAAATCGCACACTTCGACAAATTGGCCGAACGCACGGGGATCGACTCCTTTCTGAAACAAGGCGAAATCGAGCTCTCCCTAAGCAGAATTCTCAGTGAATTGATTTATTGGCTGGTGATGCTGATCGTACTGGTCACCGTGACCAACAGCCTGGGGCTGCACTTGGTCGCCGATTTATTCAACAAGGTCGTGTTGTTCATTCCCAACATCATCGTGGCTATCCTGGTGCTGGTGTTCGGCACCTTGCTGGCGCGCTTCGTCAACCGCATGATTTTCGCTTATCTGAAAAATATCGGGATCGACAACGCGCTGACGATTAGTACCGTGTCCGAATACGCCGTGCAAATTTTCGTGATTTTTGTCGCGTTGGAGCAGTTGCAGATAGGCACCCAATTGCTGACGGCGGCATTCCAAATATTCTTTGGCGCCATCTGCTTGGCACTCGCGATTGCCTTCGGCCTTGGCGGCAAGGATTGGGCAACGCGGGTGATCGAGAAAGCCATCGGAGAGAAGAAAAAATAAGCCTGACCTAGCCCATTTTACTGGCATCGGCAGAGGTCGCTAGCTGCTGCGTGGTATCGCCCGTCGCTTAGGCGCTTGCCCTCGTTTGGCGCCCGCCGCAGCGGGCTTTCCTCTTCCCGGCGCCTTCCCCTTAGCCGTTTGATCGCGCTTTCCCGCATTCTTATTCACAGCCGCCGGTTTACGCCCGTAGGGTGACCGCCTCATCGAGGGATCGGGTGCGCTAGGCGCTTCCTCATGCTCGACGACAGGCTCTTTGGCGGGGGCCACCCATTCCATCAGCTTGGCCAATTCGGGCGGCTCCAACTCTAACCAGTGACCGCGGGTTAAGCGAGGCGGCAAGCCGACGATGCCGAAACGCACACGCATCAAGCGCGAAACCTTCATCCCGACCATCTCGAATATCCGCCGCACTTCCCGATTGCGTCCTTCCTTAAGGATCACCCGATACCAGTGGTTGCTGCCTTCACCGCCCTGGTCAACAATCCATTCGAACTTGGCAGGGCCGTCTTCCAACTCAATGCCGGTTTTTAGCTGATTGATTTGCTCTTTAGTCAAGACGCCGAGCACCCGTACGGCATATTCCCGCTCGATTTCAAAGCTCGGGTGCATCAGACGGTTGGCGAGATCGCCCGAGGTGGTGAAAATCAACAAGCCGCTCGTGTTGAAGTCGAGGCGCCCCACCGCGATCCATTTTGAGCCGCGCACTTGGGGTAGGCGCTCGAACACGCTGGGCCGGCCGGATGGATCGCCGCGGCTGACGATCTCCCCTTCCGGCTTGTGGTACAGCAGGACGCGGGGTAGCGCCTCCTGGGATTTCAAGCGGATGATGCGTCCATCCACCCGGATTAAATCCCGGTCTTCCACGCGCACGCCCAATTCGGCCACTTGGCCGTTCACGGAAACCCGCCCAGCCGCTATCCATTGTTCTAGTTCGCGGCGCGAGCCCAAACCCGCTTGGGCCAATACTTTTTGCAGTTTTTCCGACATTGTTCGCCTTTAGTTCAATAAGCGCAGAGGCGCCCAAACACGCACCATTATTAGAGTTTCCCTTTTTTGCTTTCGGGCGAATACTCTACGCGCGGTAGATTCTTACACTTCTCACTCAAGCCAGCTTGATCTGCTTGTCCGATTCCTCCAAGGAAGGCAGCTCATCCAGGGAACGTAGTCCCAGATCATCCAAAAAGACCTTGGTGGTGGCATACAAGGCCGGGCGTCCGGGAACCTCGCGATGGCCGATGGCATCGATCCAGCCGCGCTCCTCCAGGCTTTTGATGATCTGCGTGGAAACCGTGACGCCGCGAATTTCTTCTATATCGCCACGCGTCACAGGTTGGCGATAAGCGATAATCGCCAAGGTTTCAAGGGTGGCGCGGGAATAACGCGGCGGCTTCTCCGGTTCGAGCCGGTCAAGGTACTTCTGGTACTCGACTCGGCTCTGAAAACGCCAGCCGCCTGCCACATTAGCCAATTCTACCCCTCTTCCTGCCCAGTCCTGACGCAATTCGTCGAGTATCTTGCGCACTGTATCCGCGCCTAGATCATCGTCGAATATTTTCTTCAATGCATGAATGGATAAAGGCTCACGGCTGGTGAGCAGAGTTGCCTCAAGTATTATCTTGATTTCGTTTAATTTAAGCATCCACCCCCACCTCGATTCGGCGTACATAAATGCTCGCGAAGGCTTCTTGCTGCGAAATCTGAACCAGACTTTCCCGCGCTAATTCCAATATCGCCAAAAATGTCACGACAAGCTCGGGTATGCCTTGCTCGACGGAAAACAACTCGGAAAATTCGACGAACTCCTTATCCAGCAAGTAACGCAAGATACGCGCCATGTGTTCGCGCACCGAGAGCTCCTCGCGACCGATCTTGTGGTGTTGGTTGACCTTGGTTCGGCCAATGATGATCTGCCAGGCCTGCTTGAGGTCAGCCGCGTCAACTTGCGGCAGGCGTTCCACCGCCACTTTCTCCAGCCACGCTTGCGCCGGCAAGAAGTCGCGCCCGGCCTGGGGAAGACGATCCAGCCGTTGCGCCGCCAGCTTCATCTGCTCGTATTCCAGCAAACGCCGGGTCAACTCGGCGCGGGGATCGGTCTCATCCTCGATCGCATCCTGTTTGCGCGGCAACAGCATACGCGATTTGATTTCAGTCAGCCAAGCCGCCATGAGCAAGTATTCTGCCGCCAAATCCAGCTGTCCGATGCGCATCATCTCGACATAGTCCATATACTGGCGGGTAAGTTGCGCCATGGGAACGTCGAGCACGTCCAAATTATGTCTTCGGATCAGGTATAACAGCAGATCGAGCGGCCCTTCGAAGGTCTCAAGGAACACTTCCAAGGCTTCCGGCGGAATAAACAAATCCGACGGCATTTCATGCAGCAGGTCGCCGTAAATACGGGCAATAGGCAACACGGCTGCTTCAGGCATCGGATCAACCGAACACGATGTGCATCACATCGCGGTAATGCTTGGCGAAATGGACGGTAAAACCGTCTCGGATATAGTCCGGCAATTCGTCGAAATCGCGCCGGTTAGCATCGGGCAAAATCAATTCCATGATGCGAATACGGCGTGCAGCGATCACTTTTTCGCGGATGCCGCCCACCGCCAACACCTGTCCGGTCAGAGTAAGTTCACCCGTCATCGCCAGGGGGCGTTTGATTTTGTCATTCCGCGCCAGGGACAGCAGCGCCGTCGCCATGGTCACGCCGGCGCTAGGCCCGTCCTTGGGAGTCGCCCCTTCCGGCAGATGCAGGTGTACAAAAGCCTCGTCGAAAAACTTGGGGTCGCCTTGAAACGCCTGCAAATGGGAGGAAATATAGCTATAGGCGATTTCAGCCGACTCTTTCATCACGTCGCCCAACTGCCCGGTGAGCTTGAAGCCACGATTGTGCGTGTGAACCCGGGTCGCTTCGATGCTGAGCGTAGCCCCGCCCATGGCGGTCCAAGCTAAGCCGGTAACGACACCCACGCCGCTCAAGGGTTTTTCCGCTTGAAAAATCGGCTTGCCAAGATATTCCTCAACCTGCGGCACGCCCAGGTGAATCGGCTTAGGCTCGCCGCCTACGATCTTCACTACGGCCTTGCGCACCATTCGTCCTAATTGTTTTTCCAGGTTGCGCACACCCGCTTCGCGGGCGTAACCCTCGACAATGCGACGGATGGCGGGCTCGCTGAGGCTCAAATCACCCCGCGCCAGACCGGCCTTTTTCAGTTGCTTGGGCCATAAATGATGCTTGGCGATTTTAACCTTCTCCCCTGTGATATAGCCGGAAAGGCGGATAATCTCCATGCGGTCTAGCAAGGGTGCGGGTATCGTATCCAATTGGTTGGCGGTGCACACGAACAGAACCTTGGACAGGTCGAAACGCACATCCAAATAATGGTCGAGAAAATCCACGTTCTGCTCCGGGTCCAACACCTCCAGCAAGGCGGAAGCCGGGTCACCTTGATAGGAAGCGCCGATTTTATCGATTTCGTCCAGCATAATCACCGGATTGGCGACATCCACCTCCTTAATTGCCTGCACGAATTTCCCCGGCATGGCGCCAATATAGGTACGCCTATGGCCCTTGATCTCGGCTTCGTCACGCATGCCGCCGAGGGAAAAACGGTAGAACTTGCGCCCCAGCGAATCGGCGATGGAGCGCCCTATCGAGGTTTTCCCCACACCGGGAGGCCCGACCAGCAGCAGGATAGAACCTGCAATTTCGCCCTTGAGCGACCCCACCGCCAAAAACTCGATAATGCGCTGCTTTACATCGTCCAGCCCATCGTGCTCCTTATCCAGAATTTTGCGCGCCCGGTTCAGGTCGAGCTTGTCTTTGGAATATTTGCCCCAGGGCAAGACTGTCAGCCAATCCAGGTAGTTGCGCGTAACGCCGTATTCCGGCGAACCGGATTCCAGGATAGACAGCTTTTGCATTTCCTCGTCAATGCGCTTAGCTGCGCCTTCCGGCAGCTTGAGCTTGGCCAAACGCTCCCGGAAACGCTCCACATCGGCGGTGCGGTCATCCTTGGCCAGCCCCAGTTCCTTCTGGATCGCCTTGAGCTGTTCCCGCAGGAAAAACTCCCGCTGCTGCTTGGTCATTTTCTCCTCGACCTGCTCGCGTATCTGCGATTGCAACTTGGCGACGTCCAGCTCTTTTTTAATCAGCACCAATACCTTGCGCATACGGCGGCCCAGGTTGAGCGCTTCCAAAACATTCTGCAATTCTTCTTTGGTCGAGGTGGTGAGGCTGGCAGCGAAATCGGCCAAGGATGAGGGCTCGTTGGGACTGAAGCGGTTGAGGAAGTATTTCAATTCCTCGCTATACAGCGGATTGAGCGGCACCAGTTCCTTGATGGTGTTGATAATGGCCATGGCATAGGCTTTCATCTCGTCTTCCCGCGGCGACACGCCTTCGCTCGGGTATTCTACCTGCACCAGATACGGCGCCTCGGTCGAAAGCCATTTGACGATGCGGAAGCGGGAAACCCCTTCCGAAATAAACTGAATTTTTCCATCGGAAAACATCGGGTGATGCATGCGCACCACCGTTCCGAATTCGTAAAAGTCATCCGGCTGGGCATCCTCGGCCGTCGACGGTTTGACCAACACCAAACCCACCATGCGGTGCGGCAAATCGCCGATTCGCTTCACTGTTTCCACCCACGGCCCCTCATTCATTAGCAAGGGCAATGTTTGAGCAGGGAAAAACGGACGCTCGGAAAGCGGCAGAAGGTAGAGTGTCGAAGGCAAAACTTTGGCGGGAACCCCAGCATTACGAGTGGACTCCTGCTCTTCCGAGGATTTCAGCACTTCGCCTTCAATAGCGTGTTCGTCGCTCATATTCTCTGCCTTTGATTAATGACTGTTCGGCTTAATATGGCTACAGACCTCCGGTATTCAAGGCCTTATTTTTTCCGTCGCAAGAATCAGTTGTAACCCAAACCCATCGCCTCGCGCACCTCGCGCATGGTTTCCGACGCGAGTTTACGGGCCCGTTCGCAGCCGTCGGCAATGATGCTGCGCAC
>JAIOJO010000054.1 GCA_019911985.1 Sulfuricellaceae bacterium
ATGTATTGTTCCTGCAGGAGCGTCTAACAGAGTCGCTTGCGTCTTACCAAGAGGCCGTCAGGCTACGCCCGGGTTATGTCAAGGCATGGATCGGTTTTGGGACTGTGTTGAAGCGGATGAAAGATCTGGAAGAGGCAGAAACATGTTTCCATCGGGTCTTGCAACTGAACCCGGATTACGTGCCAGCATTGAAAAACCTGGGTGAATTAAGCGCTCTGCAGAAGCGCTTGGACGATGCGGTAAGCTGGTATTCGAAGGCCGCTGTATTGACGCCGAATGATATGGATATTTGGGTAAGCCTGGGGCTTTTGCTGATGCAGCAAAACAAGGGGGAGGAAGCGGCGGATCGCCTGGAAAAAATACCTCTCGAAGATTATCGGGCAAGAGAAGTCTATTTGTTGCTCGGGGAGATATACCTGACGCTGAAACGCCCGGAAGACGCAATTAGCCGATACCGTTTGCTGTCGAGCGGCTATCCGGATTGTTTTGATGCCCATTTTTTGCTGGGGAAAACCCTGTGGAGGCATGCTTCAAAACTTGAAGGCGTTGAAAAACATAAGCTTCTCCAGCAGGCGATCGACGCCTATCGGAACGCATACCGCATTTATAACGATGCGGATGTGCTCGCCAACATGGGCAGCGTATGCATCGAAATGGAAGATTACGGCCAGGCGGCCGAGTATTTTCAGAAGGCGCTTGGATTGAATCTGGAATATGCCGAGGCCCATTACTGTATCGTCGGATGATCGGGTGTTGAGGTGACCGGTCAGCGTAACCCAGATGCCAAACTACGAGGGGAAAAAAGTGGATGCTTCAATGACACCTGACCAGATTAGAGCCGAGGTCGATCGTCTCGCTAAGGAAGCGGCTAGCGAATCGTGGTGCCCGGAGGGCGGCTGGCAATTTCCGTTTGATTTCGGAAACGGCCTTGTGGCGCCGACTTACACGCCGACACAGGCAGAACTCCATCCTTGGAGGCGAGATATTATGCTGCGGCAACTCGATGCTCTCTACGCTGGGCGCTATGGGTCACTTAGCGTGCTTGACCTTGGCGCTGGCGAAGCGGCAATGTCTATCGCTCTCTGGGAACGTGGAGTCCGTGACATTACCTGCGTTGAGGTGCGTCCGAACAACATTGCCAAGGCGCAATTTGTCGCCAACCACTTCGGAGCCGATCTTAAAATTGTCGAGTCGACGGTCGAGGACTATTTGCAGACCGATAATCGCAAGTACGATCTCGTGCTCTTTATGGGGCTTCTTTATCATCTGTTGGATCCCTTTGCAGTAATGCGGCGGATCGGTGACTTGACGGGGGAGGTGTTGGTGATTGAGACGGTGCTGGCCCGGCCGATGCCTGTTACCTTTGCCAACGCGCCAGCGTATAGCCCAACGCCTGCCGGTTTTTTTATACGCGAAGACACTGTTCAGTCCCACACCGCAGGCACGAGCGATCTTGAACTCTGGCCGACACCCGAAGCCTTGTTTACGTTACTGAGATTTGCACGCTTCCGGCAGTTCAATAAAGCGGATTATGGAAATAAGCCGCCGGCTTATTTCGCTACGGATGAGCGCATTCTGGGTCTCGCTATTAAATAGTCAGCGTCTTTCACCGGCTGCAAAGCGACTAACTCCCTTCCGCCAAGGCTTTGCCGATGAAATCCACCAGGAAGATATCGCGCCTTTTGTCCGAATAGCAACGTTGTATCGGATAGTATGGCCCGTCCACTTTGACGGTGCCAAAAGAGCTTTTCTGGAACACGAAGCTTCCTACCATCCTGGCTGGAAAATTGTTCGGTACTTCGAACGGATCAAGCGGTTTAAAGCACGGTTCAAATCCCTCGCTGTCATGAATGCCGACCCAAGCATAGGAATTACCCAGCGTGAAGTGCCGGCTTTCATAGAAGTCGAAGAACGCCGTCGGGCTAAGGCTCCAGAAACCATGATTGGGAAATGCGATCGCTGCTTGGTGGTAAACAAAGCCGGATGGTGCGAGCAGGTCGACGATGGTCAGGAACGCCTGCGCCACGTTAAAGCAGTGCTCGACAGTGCCCGGATCGATGATGATGTCGAATTGCCCCAAGTGTTTTTTTATCTCGTCCGTCAGAGGGAGGTTCAGATCGACAATCTCATCCTCGTCTCCCCACTGGATGGCGTCCAGAATCATCGAGCTTGCGCCCAAAGCCTTGATCAGGGCCTTGGATTCGCACATGGGGTAATCTCCGAAATCCCGGCCATGTCCCTTCCACACGGCGGCAGCGTCGGAGCGCTTTAAAATGCTTTCCCATGCAACGGGAAGATTCAATCGCGAAAAAGTTTTTTCGGTCGCCAATATGTCCGGGTATCCCAGCATCAGGACACGAGCTTGGCGCCCCGTTGAGGATGCCACGTTATCGATAAGCGATTTGAGAATCTTAATTTCGCATCCATTTAAGGCCATTCGCAGTGTCTCCTAAGGTATGAGTCGAGGCGCGTCTCAATGAATTTCCCTCGCTATGGATTGGCCTCGGCTGTCAATCGCAGGGTCGAATCGAAGCCGAGTGCCGCCAGTCGCTCAGGCAGCTTGGGTGCATAGGTAAAAATAGCTAAGTCGATCATTTCTTTGTGGTAGGCCTGAAAGGCACTTCGGCTTAGGCGGTGTTCCGGCAGGGGAATGTGTTGATCTTGCCCCTCGGCTTTCTTGCGTTCGCGCATCGCCTCTTTGCCGGTGGCGGCGACGATTTCGTCGATTTTACCCTGGGGCAATTGAAGTCCCAAGGCTTGCATTATTTTCTGCATAACAGTGCATTTGTCGACGGTTAGCTGCTCATAACTCAGCAGCAGAGCATCTCCGGACTCCGCCAGTTCAAGCATGCTGTCCATCTGCTGAATTAGGGGGATTACCCCCGTCCATGTCAGTTTGGGGGAGGTGAACCCTGAAATCATCAACGACAGGCATTGCTCAATGGTTTTTCCATCGAAATAGTCGCTGCCGACGATGGATCGGCCGATTGCAGCGTCCACGTCACGGGACAAGTGGGTGTGCATGGATAACAGCACATCGTAGATATTGCGGATGAGGAAGATATTCCTGGCTTGACAGCCCTTGAGGAGGGAAATGGATTGCGGCGTCAGGACAGAGTGCCAGGAAAAGAATGTTCCGGAGGGGAATTCGATCAGGTTTGCATCCGCGTAATCCGGGGTGCCCTCGCCGATTGTCGGCTCATAGGCTTTGAGCCCGGTCATCATTTCCAGAATGTCGCGCAACAGCCAGGTACCGGATTTGGGTATGGAACTCACGAATACCGGCCTGCTTATCTTGCCGGCCGCTGGGGTCATGCTTACCGGATGTCGCGTAATTTCCTTCAGGTCGTAACCAAACGCCGAGTAAATATCAATGGCTTCCGCTGAAACCAGTTTACGGAAAGCGTCCACTTTCCAGCCGGGCCAACTTTGCATCAGTTGAGCCGGCTCGCATTCGACCGGCGCTTCCCCGCGGAATAGGGTATGGCGCATGGAATAGGCGCGGTCTAGGTCATCCCGGTCGAACTTTACGCGGTTGCGCGTCAAATAAGTGACCAGAGTTTTGAATATGGCGGGGTTGTCGGCAACCACCTCGATGGGTAGATGGTGCCGCAC
>JAIOJO010000055.1 GCA_019911985.1 Sulfuricellaceae bacterium
GGATCGCGGAGACGGCGTTTCGTGGCCGGGCATGGGCGCCTCGGCGGCGTGGGAAAGGGGAATATCCAAACAGGCTAGAACGAGTAGCTTGCGCATGAAAACCTCCAAAATAATGGATCAATGACAGTTGAAGACAGGGACCTTAGCCCCGGCAACCGTCAATTCACGCGGGAGGTTTACTGGGCGGCACAAGGTCCGCGCTTAGCGCTACGGGGGAGAATGGCAAGCGTGTCGAAACACTTGCGAGAACGGGTAAAGATTGCGGCAAGGAGGGTACCGCAGAGGAAGAAACAAGATGGCATACCGCCGCCATCTGGCAAGCCGGGGAGCCGGATACCGGCTGGGTTCCGCCATGATCCATGTCCTGGCAAGGGCCTGCCGCCATCGCGGTCGAATCGGCCGCTCGCAAGGACATCGACGCGTCCATGCCCGCGCACGATGTAGCGCAATCCGCCGCCAATGCGGGCGTAAAGGCTAGTGCGAATATCAGTATCGCGGCCAAGAAACGAGGGGGTTTCATAGTTTGGACTCTAATTGACGGAATTGGCGCGGTCAAGCTAAAAAACCGTCTTAGAAGCTGTTTTAATAAATCCTGAGCCCGCGTTCAGGATTTATTAAAACAGCTTCTTAATCCTAGCGCAGGCCCAGCACGTCCTGCATATCGAACAGGCCGGAGCGCTTGTCCGCCAGGAAGCGCGCGGCGCGCACCGAGCCCTGGGCGAAGGTGGCGCGGCTGGACGCCTTGTGGCTGATTTCGATGCGTTCGCCTATGCCCGCGTAGAGCGCGGTGTGGTCGCCGACGATATCGCCGCCGCGCACCGTGGCGAAACCGATAGTCGAGGGCGAGCGCTCGCCGGTGACGCCCTCGCGGCCGTACACCGCGCATTCGGCCAAGCTACGGCCCAGCGTGTCAGCGATCACTTCGCCCATGCGCAGCGCCGTGCCGGACGGCGCATCCACTTTATGGCGATGATGCGCTTCGACGATTTCGATGTCGTAGCCCTCGTTCAGCACCCGCGTCGCCACTTCCAGCAGCTTGAACACCAGGTTGACGCCGACGCTCATGTTCGGCGCGAAAACGATGGCGATGTCGCGGGCGGCGTCGGCGATTTCCAGCTTCTGCTCCGCGCTGAAGCCGGTGGTGCCGATGACCAGGTTCACCCCCTGGTTGCGGCAATGCCGGATATGTTCCAGCGTCCCCTCGGGGCGGGTGAAATCGATCAAGGAATGGCAGCCTTGCAGCGCGGCGGGAATGTCGTCGGTAATCGCCACGCCGTTGGCGGCGCCGATCAACTCGCCGGCGTCGCGACCGATCTGCGAGCTGCCGCTGCGGTCTATCGCCGCATGCAAACGCACATCCGGCGCTTGCGCGATGGCCTCCACCAAGGCCCGGCCCATCCGGCCGGAACAGCCGGTAATCGCGATATTCAACAAACTCATTGCCTACCTTTTTTTAAGAGACTCGCCGGACTACAGGCCGACTTTATCCAGTATTTTCCCGAAAAACCCTTTTTCCTTAGCGGGCGCGGCAGGCTCGGAAATCGAGTGCGCGGCGGCGTCCGCCTTATCGGCCTCGGGCGCTTTATCGGGGCCGGCCGGCACCACATCGCCCGTCACCCGCTGCAGCTTGTCGCCATCGAAGAACAGCGTCAGGCGCCGCTCCTCCGTCAAACGTCCGGCCTTCACATAGCGGTAAACATAATCCCAGCGATTAGCGTGGAAAATATCCATCAGCAATGGGGTTCCCAACACGTAGCGCACCTGCGACTTGGTCATGCCGGCCTTCAGTTTGGACACCATGTCCTGAGTCACCACATTACCCTGCTGCACATCGATTTTGTAGGGCTGAAGGGGGTTGGTAAAGGAACAAGCAGCCAGAAACACGAACAGGAGCGGTATGAGCCTTTTCATAAAGGGAGCCGAATAAGATAGGTGGGTCGGCGGACGGCGGAAAGACCAACAAACGCAATATTTGCCAATCCACAGCAAGTCCGATATAAAAGCGGAATAATGATACCTCAATTTACCTCTATGGACACCGTCTGAATGAGCAATCCCGCCAACTTGAAAAGCGCCGGATTGAAGGCCACGTTGCCGCGGCTGAAAATCCTCAAGCTGTTTGAAACCAGCGATGTGCGCCACCTCACGGCCGAGGACGTATACAAAATATTGCTGGCCGAGGGCGAAGACGTCGGTCTGGCGACGGTGTATCGCGTGCTGACCCAGTTTGAAACCGCCGGGCTATTGACGCGCCACCATTTCGAGGGCGGCAAGGCCGTGTTCGAGTTCAACCAGGGCAACCACCACGACCATATCGTCTGCCTGCAGTGCGGCCTGGTGGAAGAATTCTGTGACCCGGAAATCGAAGAACGGCAAAAACGCATCGCGGCCGAAAGCGGCTTCACGATACGCGAACACTCGCTCTATATCTATGCCGACTGCGCCCGCCCCAACTGCCCCAACCGGTCCTGATCGAAATCATCCACGCCAGCCCCGGCGACGCCGCGCCCCATCCGCGAGGAGGCGAAG
>JAIOJO010000056.1 GCA_019911985.1 Sulfuricellaceae bacterium
TAAGGGTTGTGTCAAAAGCCGGCGTCTGCGGCGTTGCGCTCCTTGGCATCGTAGGCTCGCTACGACCGGCGTCGCGCGCCTTGCAGCCTCCGGCTTTTGACGCAACGCGATCCCCGTGCGACTTAATCAGAGGCTCCTTAATATTCGTCATCCTCCTCGGGTGGATTGATTTTTGCAATGTCCAGGTTGGCGATCACCGTAGGGGTGTTCCGGCTGACCAGGATGCGGCTGGTCAGCAGGCCCCGATCCGGCAAAGCCACATGCACCAGGTAGGCGCCCGGCGCGACATGGCTGAAACGGAACTGGGCCTGGTCGTCGCACACCGCTTGCTGCGCCGGATTGCTCGCCAGCGACACGCGAGCGCCGGGATAAAGTCGCCCTTGCAAGGTATCGTAGACCTGGCCGTAGATATCGGCCGCCCCCGCCTGGCCGGCGCAGGCGGCCGCCAGCGCGGCGCCCGATAAAACATGTCTTAATCCATAGCGCGGCTTCACTTACAGGCCCTCGACATATTTCGCCGCAGGCGCCGCGGCGGGCACGCCGGGATAGGGCGAGCCGAGCTGCATTTGGCTGCGCCGGGTCTCGCCGCGCAGCGCGGCGGCGATGCGCACCTGCATTTCAGAATTCTCGTAAACCCCGCCGAACAGCGCCGCAGCCCGCCCCGACGCGCTCGTCGGGACATCGTCGCCGGAGTGCGGAGCGATTTTGACATTCCCTTCGGTTTTGTTTGCGCCCGCCGAGGTGCTCCGCGTCGGCATGTTCCCGGTCATCAAAATGCCGCCAGGATCGCGCTTCGGATTGGGCAAGGCCGCCGTCTTGGCTGTGGGTTCCAGCGGCTGGTAATCGGTCAGGTAATTCGTGCTATAGGTTGGCCGTCCGCCGTCTTCCAGCACCAGCTTCACCAGCGGGCTGGGATCGTCCGGGTAGCCGTCGTTGCGCGTGCTGGTGTAGGTCGGGAAAGTGCCGTCGTTGAAGGTGCCGATGACGTCTTGCAAGGGGCAGGGGCGATCCGGGTCGGCGGCCGAACCCAGCGTGATCGGATACGACGTGCCGCTAAAACAAGAGCCGGCCGAGTTGGCGTCCGAGGCTTCGATCGCCGTCGGCATCGCGACGCCGATAATGGTTTCCGGCTGGGCGTGATCCGAGGCCAGCACGATCAGGGAATCGCGGCGCTGGCCGACATGCGTCGTCACCCAGCCTAGGCTCTCGTCCAGCTCCAGCGCTTCGTAGATGACCCGGTCGTATTCCAAAATATGCGCCAGCTTGTCGGTCTGCGATTGCTCCACCAGCAAGATCCAGCCGCCTTTTTTGCCCGCCAGGCGGTTCAGCACGGCGACGGCTTTCTCCACCATCTCCTTTTTCGACGGCACGGCGCGGAAGCAGTCGGCCACGGTTGCGCCGCAGCCGGTGCCGTAGGGCGGCGTCACGGCCATGCCGATTTCCTCGGCGCTCGCATCCTTGCCGCGTATCGTCGCCAGGCCGCGCGCCACGCGCCGGTCGAGCACGGCGGGAATATTGTCCGCGCCGAGACCGCTAGCCGTGGTGCGGAATTCGCCGGTGAAAATGCCCAAGAGGCGCTTGTTGTCGGGCGCCGCCTGCAATTCGGCGAGATTGCGCGCGGTGGCGTAGCCCAAGGACGGCGCGATTGTGGCGAACAGGTCGATGTCGCCGCGCCCCTTGTCCTTGTATTGGTAGAAGGATGCGGCGTCCGGGTTGCTCTTCAACAGCCAATCCCGCGCGCCGCCCCCGAGTATCACGTCCAGCGGCTGGGTCAGCGCGGCCAGCGCCGCGTAGCCGGTCTTGGGCTGCGCCGTGCCGTCGCGGTAGAAGTCCAGCATCTGCTGGGCGATGGCCGTCCTAGCAGAGCGGGCGCGGCTGTGGGCGGCCACGGCGGCGGGCGTGGCGTCGGTGGCGAACGCATCGGTCACCACGCCGGTTTTCCAGCCCTGGGTGCGCTTCAAGAACTCCCACAGGGTTTCGACGCGGGGATTGTCCAGCGCGCTTTCCGGCGTGTTGTCTACGGCGACGTTGAGCGCGTTGTTGGATTGTTTCATGCCGGACACGTAGCTCGCCATGCCCGGCGCCGAATCGGTGATGACGCTGTCGAAGGACGCCGTGTGGATCAGGCCGTACTCGTCCATCTGGTCCATGTTCAAAGCGCCCCGGCCATGACCCTCGAACACGCCCTTGCCCGCCAGGCGCGCCGCGGTGCGGATGGGCAGGCCCATGCCGTCGCCGAGAAAGAACACCACATGCTTGGGTCCCGCCTTAGGGCCATCGAAGGGCGATTGCGCCACCGGGTAGGTGTTTTCTATGCGGCGCTCGACCCCGTCCACGTTCACCACCGCTAGGACTTTCCACAGGCCGGGGCGGTCGAAGGACAGATTGCGCGCGGTCTCGCCGAACAGCAGAGGCGATTTCGGCGTGCCGCTTTCCAGGCCCAGGCCCTGCGCCGCGATTTTCGCCTTGAAGCGCGCGGTCACGTCGCGGCCGTTGATGACGAGCTTCACCAGGGCGGGAGCCGTCTTGGCGGGAATTTGGGTTTCCACCCGCAGGTCGAAACGCTGGCCGCTCAAGAGCTGCGTCCCGGTCGGCGGCGACAGGCGCAAGCCGGTATTCGCCTCGGCGTGGGACGGATTATCGGAGAAGGCGCGCCCAGCGACATAAGGGGCCGGCGTATTCTGCGTCACGCCGTCGCTCTTGAACGGCGCGTCGTCGTCGAGTCCGGCCAGGGCCTGGGAAATGGCGCCGAGAATCAATAAGGGCAAAAGGGTGACGCGGAAGCCGAAATGCGGAATACTCATCGTGAAACTCCTGGCAGAAATTCTGGACAGATTACAAACCGGCCAAGCATATTTAGGGATCGTTACGGATTCATGACGGCATCATTACAAGTACGCAGGTCGATTCGGCAACATCCGTCCCCTTCGCCTTGGTCGATGCTGGGCCTGGCGGCACGCTAGAATATTTCCTCAGGGAGCGAGGAAATCTTGGATGTGGGACGCACCAAGCTTAGAGCTTGTCCGTAAATAATTTGGCGCTACGCTGGGGGCTATTTGAGCGCAGGCCAAGGAGCAAGACGCGCGGTTGTGTGATTCACAACAAGCGGCTTGCGACAAAGGGATGCGCTCAAATAGCCCCCAGCCCGAAGGGTTGCCGCGAATCCACGCGTCTGCGGCGTTGCGAGGCTTGCCAATGGAACGACCATTGGCAGCGCCTCGCGCCTTGCAGCCATCGCGGATTCGCGACAACGTAGCGTCAAATTATTTACGGACAAGCTCTTAGTGACGACAAACCAATATCGGGAGAGTAATTTGTTCGTAGAAATACTGAAACACACACCCGCCTGGGTATTTGCGCTGTTCTTCGCGCTGTTCGCCCTCGGCTACCGCCAAAGCAAGCCGCGCCGGTTGTCGCCTGCAGGATTGTTCGCGCTGCCCGTCGCGATGCTTGGTTATTCCCTCTACGGCACGTGGTCGAGCTTCGGCATTGGCCTGGGCAGCCTGCTTCCCTGGGGCGGCGGCATACTCGGAGCGGCGCTGCTGGGCCGGCTGCTTACGCCGCCGCCGGCTTCCCCGGCGACGGAAGACGGCAAAATCGCCGTTGCGGGAAGCTGGCTACCGCTGGCTTTGATGATGGCGATTTTCTTCTCGCGTTATGCGCTTGCCGTTGTTTTAGCACGGCACGGCCCGCTCGGCGCGGGTAGCCTCGCCGCCGGGCTCGCCAGCCTGTGGTTCGGCCTGCTCAGCGGCGCCTTCCTGGCGCGCGCCCTGAACGCCTGGCGCGGCAGCGGCTTACCCCCCTCCTGTACGGATAGAAAAGATTGCTCTTACAATGACTCATAAATTGACTAGGAGAGAAAAATGCATCGAGGTAGCTGTCTATGCCGGACCGTGACTTACCAAGTGAAGGAACTCGGCGACATCGTGTATTGCCACTGCTCGCAATGCCGCAAGGCTGGCGGCTCCGCCTTTGCGGCCGTGTCGCCGATCGACAGCGCGGACTTCCATCTGCTCAGCGGGCAGGACGCCTTGGCGGAATTCGAAACGGGGCCGGGCATCGCCCGTGTGTTCTGCCGCCATTGCGGCTCGCCGCTCTACAGCAAGCGCGCGTTCCAACCCGAACTGTTGCGCCTGCGCATCGGCAGCCTCGACACGCCGGTGGAGAAGCGGGTGTCGGCGCACATCTTCGTGGGCTCCAAGGCCGACTGGGACGAAATCTGCGACCTGGCGCCGCAGTATGCGGAGCGGCCTTGATTAGCGTTTTCCCGTACCGGATGCCATCAAATTTTAGCGTTCGGGGTAATGCGTATGCATTTCGAAGTGCTTATGGATTTCTCCGCCTGCGCTGACGGCCAGCCAGGGCAAGCCCACCGTTTCGAGCCACAGCAAGCCCTCTTTCTCGCCCTTGAGCATCGCGATGGTGCTGACGCTGCCGGCCACCAGGCAATTCGGCGCATGCACGGTCACCGCCTGCAGGCCTTCCACCGGCATGCCGGTTCGCGGGTCGAGGATATGGCTGTAGCGCC
>JAIOJO010000057.1 GCA_019911985.1 Sulfuricellaceae bacterium
ATACAGATGGCCTGACCCTGATCCTTTACGGCGACGTGCCCCTGATCGATAGCGCCACCTTGCAGCGCTTAACGGCTGCCGCCGACGATCGGGCCGTTGCGCTGCTCACGGCCGTTTTGGAGCATCCCGAGGGCTACGGCCGCATTGTCCGCGACGGCAACGGACTCGTCCGCGCCATCGTCGAGCATAAAGATGCCGACGACCAACAGCGTGCCATTCGGGAAATCAACACCGGTATCATGGTGCTTCCCAACAAGCGTTTAGAGCGCTGGCTGAAAGAGCTGGACAATAGCAATTCTCAAGGCGAATACTATTTGACCGATGTGATTGCCGCCGCCGCGAGCCAAAACGTCGCCATCCATACCGCCCAGCCGCAACACGCCTGGGAAACCCTCGGCGTCAACGACAAGCGGCAATTGGCCGAGCTGGAACGCACCCATCAACACAACACCGCCCAGGCCTTGCTGCGCCAGGGTGTCAGCCTGCGCGATCCGCAACGCCTCGACGTACGCGGCGAACTGCGCTGCGGCCGGGACGTGGAAATCGACATTAACTGCCTGTTTGAGGGCCGCGTGGACTTGGGCGACAACGTGAGCATCGGCGCCAACTGCATTTTGCGCAACGTCACGGTGGCGCGGAATACTCGCATCGCCCCGTTTACCTTGCTGGAAGACAGCACCGTTGACGAAGACTGCCGCCTCGGCCCGTTTGCCCGCCTCCGCCCCGGCTCGCGCCTGGCGCAGGCGGTGCATATCGGCAATTTTGTCGAGATAAAAAACAGTCAGGTAGGTCAAGGCAGCAAGATCAACCACTTAAGCTACGTCGGCGACAGCGAAATCGGCAAGAACGTGAATATCGGCGCAGGCACGATAACCTGCAACTACGACGGCGCCAACAAGCATAAGACCATCATCGAGGACGATGCCTTCATCGGCTCCGACACCCAGCTGGTGGCGCCCGTGACCGTAAAGCGCGGCGCCACCATCGGCGCCGGATCGACCATCACCAAAGAATCCCCGGCGGATGCGCTGACCTTGTCGCGCACCAAGCAGGTAACGGTTTCCGGCTGGGTACGGCCGAAGAAAAAGTAGCCCGAAAAGGATCCATCATGTGCGGAATTATTGCTGCCGTCGCGCAACGAAATGTCGTGCCCATTTTGCTGGAAGGCCTGCGCCGCCTGGAATATCGCGGTTACGATTCCGCCGGTTTGGCGGTGCTGTATAAGGGCGGACTACAGCGCATGCGCAGCACCGGACGGGTCGGGCAATTGGAGCAAGCCGTGGCAGCCGCGAAAATTCACGGCAATACCGGCATTGCCCACACGCGCTGGGCGACGCACGGCGCGCCGACCGAGGACAACGCCCATCCCCATACCAGCCATGACAGCATCAGCGTGGTGCATAACGGTATTATCGAGAATCACGACGATTTGCGCCGGCGATTGCAGGAATTGGGCTATAAATTCACCTCCCAAACCGACACCGAAGTCATCGTCCACTTGGTTCACCACCACTATCAAAGCGTCAAAGACCTGCGCCAGGCGGTGCTTGCCAGCCTGCGGGAACTAAAAGGTTCCTATGCCATAGCCGTGGTTTCGGTGGACACGCCCCATCGTTTGATCTGCGCGCGTAAAGGGAGCCCGCTGCTGCTGGGCTTAGGCATTGAAGAACATTTTGTCGCGTCCGACGCAGCGGCTCTGCTGCCGGTAACACAGCGCATGATTTATTTGGAAGATGGCGATGTGGCGGATGTCGGCCTTCTCGATTTCCAGATTTTCGACCACGATGGCGCGCCGGTAGAACGCGCCTTCCATGTCAGCGAACTCAGCACGGAACAGGCGGAGCTAGGCCCTTACCGGCACTTCATGCAAAAGGAAATCCACGAACAGCCGCGCGCCATTAGCGACACCTTGGAGCAGGCGCAAAGCGGTCGGGATCTTGAACCCGGCTTATTCGGCGGCGAGGCCGCAGGGATTCTGACGCAGATAGACAGCATCCGCATCCTGGCCTGCGGCACGAGCTTCCACGCCGGCATGGTGGCGCGCTACTGGCTGGAGGATATCGCCGGCATCCCTTGCAGCGTGGAAGTGGCGAGCGAATACCGTTACCGGCGGAGCGTGCCGAACCCGCGCGCGCTGATACTCACCATCTCCCAATCCGGCGAAACCGCCGATACCCTAGCGGCCCTGCACCATGCCAAGGAAACGGGGCATAGGCACACCCTGGCCATCTGCAACGTAGCGGAAAGCGCGCTGGTGCGAGAGTCTGCATTGCATTTCCTAACGCATGCGGGCTTGGAAATCGGCGTAGCCTCCACCAAGGCGTTTACCACCCAGTTGGTGGCGCTGTTTCTACTTACCTTGGTTTTGGCCAAGGCGCGCGGCACGCTAAGCGACGCCGAGGCGGAGCGCCTGCTCGGGGCGCTCCGCCAACTGCCGGTTCAAATTCAGGGCGTGCTCGATCTCGAACCGCAGATCGCGCTCTGGGCGGAGCGTTTTACCGATAAACACCATGCCTTGTTTCTGGGACGCGGCGTGCATTATCCAATTGCCATGGAAGGCGCGCTGAAGCTCAAGGAAATATCATATATTCACGCCGAAGCCTACCCCGCCGGAGAATTAAAGCACGGGCCGCTGGCCTTGGTGGACAAGGATATGCCGGTGGTAGCGGTGGCGCCGAACGACGCTCTGCTGGAAAAGCTCAAGTCCAACTTGCATGAAGTGCGTGCCCGTGGCGGCGAGCTGTATGTATTTGCCGACCCGGCTAGCCGCTTAGCCGCAAGCGAGGGCATGCACGTCATCCATCTGCCCACGCCAGGCGGCCCGCTCAGCCCGATTCTGCACGTATTGCCCCTGCAGCTGCTGGCTTACCACGCCGCACTACAGAAAGGAACCGACGTCGACAAGCCCCGTAACCTGGCCAAATCGGTCACGGTAGAGTAAGCAATTGACATATCAGCAAAAATATCGGGGCTTGGGCGCGGGCGTAGTGACTACATGGCGGATCGCGATTATACTTGCCCCATTGTTAAACGAAGGGAGAATTAGATGTCCAAGAAGCACCCTGTGATTGCCGTGACCGGATCGTCAGGCGCGGGAACCACTACCGTCAAGCGCGCGTTCGAGCACATATTCAGCCGCGAAAGCATACAAGCGGCCGTTGTTGAGGGCGATAGTTTTCACTCCCTTAATCGGGTGGAATTCCGCGAAGCGGTAAAAAAATCCGAGGCAGAGGGCAATCACAATTTCAGCCACTTCGGCCCGGAAGCCAACCACTTCGACAAAATTGCCGAACTGTTCGATACCTACGGCAAAACCGGCAGCGGCAAGAAACGCTACTACCTGCACAACGACGACGAAGCCGCCGAGCACAACAAGCGCCTGGGAACCGCGCTGAAAGGCGGCGAGTTCACGCCGTGGGAAGACGTGCCGGCCGGCACCGACCTGCTGTTTTACGAAGGCCTGCACGGTTTAGCCGCCTCCAAGGACGTAGATGTATCCAAGTACGTGGACTTGGGCGTCGGCGTGGTACCCATCGTCAATTTGGAATGGATACAGAAAATTCACCGCGACGCCAAGGAGCGGGGTTATTCGGCGGAAGCCACGGTCGACACTATCCTGCGCCGTATGCCCGATTACGTGCACTACATCACACCGCAATTCTCGCGCACCGACGTCAATTTCCAGCGCGTGCCGACGGTCGACACCTCCAATCCCTTTATCGCTCGCGACATTCCGACGCCGGACGAAAGTTTTGTGGTGATCCGCTTCAACGAGCCCAAAGGCGTGGATTTCCCCTACCTCCTCAACATGATCCACGACTCGTTCATGTCGCGCCGCAACACCATCGTGGTTCCCGGCGGGAAAATGGGCTTTGCCATGGAAGTCATTCTGGCTCCGATGATTCACCAAATGATGGAAAACAGAAAACGCGCTTAATGTGTTGGCGGGAGGGCGCACGCCCTCCCGTGTTTTAAATCCGCTCGTCTTTGCTCGCGCCATCCCTAACTCAGCAGCGCACCGTATTTGTGATAAGCTTGCCGGGACAAACGCTTTGCGGCTGGATTTCATATCTTCAGAATGAAGCTGGACACCAAAAACCCGGAGGGAATGAGCCTGCGCCATACCAAGCCATTGCGCGCTTTTCTTGGCTGGAAACCTCTCGCCGTCTACATCCTGGCGATGCTTCTGCCGCTCGGCGGAATCGCCTTTCTAAGCGAAAGCGAACTCATTCTTGGCCTCGCCGGCGCGGCACTGGTTTTCGCTGCCGCCGCCGCGTATATTGCGCAGCGCCATATATTCGCCCCGCTCCAAACCTTGCAGGAAAGCATGGCGGCCTTTGCCGAAGGCGATCGCCAAACTCGCGTCCATTTCAAAACTCCAAACGCGCTTGCGGCCTTGGCCGAGGGATTCAACCGCATGGCGGACTCACTCGGTAAACTCGACCGGCTGGAGCAAATCTCGATTACCGACAACTTGACCGGCCTCGCGAACCGGCGCTATTTCGACGAACGCCTGGAGGTGGAATTCTCCCGCGCCTTCCGTCACGAATTCGACCTATCCCTGCTTATCCTCGATATCGATCATTTCGAACAAATCGACGACGAATATGGCCGGTCCGTGGGAGAACACGTCCTGCTGGCCGTGGCTCAAGCCACGAAAAACTCCACGCGGAATACCGATTTGTGCGCACGCTACGATGGCGAAGAGTTTGTCGTCATGTTGCCGTTCACGAATCGGGAACAGGCCGCCATCGTGGCGGAAAAAATCCGCAGCGCCGTCGCAGCGACGCCCGTTGCCGGGATGAAGAATGGAAATCCGAGCGTCAGTATCGGTGTGGCCTGTTATCCCGACAGCAATGCCCTGTCGCTGGAAGAAATGTGGGCGCGCACCGATCAAGCGCTCAATTCCGCCAAGGAAAGCGGCCGCAACCGCGTCGCCCTTGCCTGAAGACCTTGCGCGCCAAGCCGGGGCGATGGCGTATAATGGCGACGAGCCCTCTCTATCCAGCATGACGATCCCATTTCTTTCCGGTCTTAATCCCGAACAGCGCGAAGCCGTGACCTTGCCGCGCCAGTCGGCACTGATACTCGCGGGCGCCGGCAGCGGCAAGACACGCGTGCTGACGATGCGCATCGCCTACTTGATCCAGACCGGCCAAGCCAGCCCCCACGGCATACTCGCCGTTACCTTCACCAACAAAGCCGCCAAGGAAATGCTGGTGCGCTTATCGGCTTTGCTGCCGATCAACACGCGCGGCATGTGGGTCGGCACTTTCCACGGCTTGTGCAACCGCATGCTGCGCGCCCATCACCGCGATGCCGGATTGCCCGCCCTGTTCCAAATACTCGACAACCAGGACCAGTTGGCCGCGGTGAAGCGCGTGCTCAAGTCCCTCAATATCGACGACGAAAAATACCCTCCGCGCCAAGTGCAGCAATTCATCAACCGCAACAAGGAACAGGGCCTGCGCGCCGAAAAGGTGGAGGCTTACGACCCCCACACCCAGCGCCTGGTGGAATGCTTCGCCGCCTACGATGTCCAGTGCGGGCGCGAGGGCGTGGTCGATTTCGCCGAATTGCTGTTGCGTAGCTATGAACTGCTGTGCGCCCATCCCGAACTGCGCAAACACTACCAGCAGCGCTTCCAGTATCTGCTAGTGGACGAATTTCAGGATACCAACCGCCTCCAGTATCAATGGTTGAAATTGCTGGCGGGAGAAAGCAGCGCCATTTTCGCGGTAGGCGACGACGACCAATCCATATACGCTTTCCGCGGCGCCCACACCGGCAACATGGCGGAATTGGAGCGGGATTTTTCGGTGGAAAAAGTCATCAAGCTGGAACGCAATTACCGCTCCCACGGCAACATCCTGAATGCAGCCAATGCGCTGATCAGTTACAACCAGCAGCGCAAGGGCAAGAATTTGTGGACCGACGACAGCGCGGGCGAGCCGATACGGGTTTTTGCCGCGCCGACCGACCATGCCGAAGCGGAGTTCATCGTCGAGGAGGCCACCGCGCTGGCCCGCGAGGGAACCGGGCTGAGCGGCATGGCGGTGCTATACCGATCCAACGCCCAATCGCGCGTGCTGGAACACGCCCTGTTCCGCGCCGGCTTACCCTACCGCGTATATGGCGGCCTGCGCTTCTTCGAGCGCCAGGAAATCAAGCATGCCTTGGCCTATCTGCGTTTGCTGGCCAATCCCGACGACGACGGCTCCTTGCTGCGCATCATTAATTTCCCGGCGCGCGGCATCGGCGCGCGCACCCTGGAGCAGCTTCAGGATCTGGCCGCCAGCCAGGGGCTCAGCTTATGGCGAGCCGCGCGGCTAGGCGCCTTGGGGGGCAAGGCCGGGAGCGGGATAAAAGCCTTCGTGCAGTTGATCGAAACCTTAGGCGACGGCAGCCGCGATTTGGCGCTGCCGGAAATCGTCGAGCAGGTATTGGAGCACAGCGGCCTGTTGGCCCACTACCGCCAAGACAAGCAGGAAGAAGACCGGCTGGAGAACTTGAACGAACTGGTGAATGCCGCCGCCGTGTACGCCGAAGAATACGACGGCGGCGCCGACGCCGAACTGGCCGCCAGCCTGGCGGAAACGTCCGGCTGGGGCGGCCCGGTGCTGGCAGCCTTCCTCACCCATGCCTCGCTGGAAGCGGGCGAGCATCAGGCCGACGGCAGCCAGGAAGCGCTCCAGTTGATGACGGTGCACGCCGCCAAGGGCCTGGAGTTCCACGCGGTATTCATCAGCGGGCTGGAAGAAGGCTTGTTTCCTCACGAGAACAGCATGATGGAAGCCGACGGGCTGGAGGAGGAACGGCGCCTGATGTACGTCGCGATTACCCGCGCCCGCCGCCGTCTGTACCTGAGCTATGCCCAAAGCCGCATGTTGCACGGCCAAATGCGCTACGGCGTGGCCTCCCGCTTTTTGCGCGAGTTACCGGAAAACTTGCTGAAACAGGTCGGCGGCTGGGACGACTATGCCGCCGCCTTGCCGCCGCAGATAGCCCCCACCCGAGGACAAGCCCCCGGCCACACCACCCGAGGACAAGCGTTTCGGGTGCAACCCAGCTCGCATGCCAGCGATCATCCCTTTTCCATCGGACAAAACGTGCTGCACGCCAAGTTTGGCAACGGCGTCATCGTCAATTGCGAAGGACACGGCAGCGATGCGCGGGTACAGGTAAATTTCCGCGATGCCGGCATCAAATGGCTGGCCTTGGAATACGCCAAGCTGCTGCCCGCTTAAACGCATTCCGCCCAAAGGCAAACACCAAAGGAGAGACAAATGGCTCCAAGGAAACATTGCCGTCACTTGCACGAAATGCGAGCAGGAAGGCTCTTATCTCGTCACGGTTAAAACCGGCGCACAGTATGTATGCTGCAAAAACTGCGGCACCGTGCTGAAAGTCGAGGTGAAAACGGCCAATTCACTGGACAAATCCTGAGCTAAGAATCTGTTTTAGCGCGGCTAAACGGGCATCCGACCGGTCAGAAGTCCGGGGGCGTAGCCGCCTCCTCAGGCGCGGGCGGGAAGATATCGCGATAAGAAGTGTAAATCGACGCCGTCATGACCGGAACCAAAATCAGCAGGCCCAGCCCTATCGGTACCATGGCGACTATCATCAGCGTTAGGGACGCCAAGCCGTAGACCAAGAACGCCGCCCAGTTGCGCCAGCAAGCCAGCAGGCTGAGCTTCATCGCGTCGACTGCGCTCAAATCCCGAAATATCACTAGGGCAGGCGCAAACCAATATGCCATCAATAGCGGGGCGAACAGCGCCAGCGCGACGAATACGGCCATCATACTGCCGCTGGCCCCTGCCATCACGGCGTCCGTCGCCGCATCGCCGTGCATAGCCGGGTTAAACAGCATGCCCAACATCGCGCCGCCGCCCAAGCCCATGGAAAGACCGCCGATGACGATCGAGCCCACCAAGTAAATCCCGCCGACGGCTATCAATTGCGTCGTATTGTGGCGGAAGCCGGAGAAAAGCTGGGATATATCC
>JAIOJO010000058.1 GCA_019911985.1 Sulfuricellaceae bacterium
GTATACAGGCGCCGCGCGCCTATGTTCTCGGTTTTTTCATTGACCTCGTAGGCGATCTCCGCCAGGCGGCGAATGGCGTCCGGCTGGAATTCCAGTGTGACGCCCTCGGTTTCCAGCAAGGCCTGGTATTGGTGGGTGAGGCAGGCGTCGGTATTGGTGAGTATTTGTTCGAAATCGGAGACGCCCAAGCTGCTCAACTCGACGCGGATCGGCAGGCGGCCCTGCAGTTCGGGGATCAGGTCGGACGGTTTCGCCAAGTGGAAAGCGCCGCTGGCGATGAACAGGATGTGGTCGGTTTTGATCATGCCGTACTTGGTGGTGACCGTCGTGCCTTCGACCAAGGGCAGCAGGTCGCGCTGCACCCCCTGGCGCGACACTTCGCCCGACGAGCCTTCGGAACGGCTGGTGATCTTGTCGATTTCGTCGAGAAAAACGATGCCGTTTTGCTCTACGCTGTGCACGGCGCGGAACTTGATGTCTTCATCGTTGACCAGTTTCAGCGCTTCTTCCTCGGTGAGCTGCTTCATCGCCTCGCCGATTTTGAGTTTTTGCCGCCGTGCCCGGCCGCTTCCCATATTTTGGAACATGCCCTGAATTTGCGAGGTCAGCTCCTCCATGCCGGGGGGCGCGAGGATTTCCATGTGGGTTTGAGGCACGCTAACCTCGATTTCGATTTCCTTGTCGTCGAGCTGGCCTTCGCGCAGCATTTTGCGGAATTTCTGCCGGGTGGGGTTTTCTTCCGGTGCGCTTTCTTCGCCGATCCCGAATCCTCTTTCGCGCGGCGGGGGCAGCAGCACGTCGAGTATGCGCTCTTCCGCCAGGTCTTCCGCGCGCCGCTGCACTTTTTGGGTTTCCTGTTCGCGCAGGTCTTTGATGGCGATTTCCATCAGGTCGCGGATGATCGAATCCACGTCGCGACCGACATAGCCTACCTCGGTGAACTTGGTCGCCTCGATTTTGATGAAAGGCGCGTGGGCCAGCTTCGCCAGGCGGCGGGCGATTTCGGTTTTGCCCACGCCGGTGGGGCCGATCATCAGAATGTTTTTGGGCGTGATTTCCTGGCGCAGGGGCTCGGCCACCTGCTGCCGCCGCCAACGGTTGCGCAGTGCGACGGCCACGGCGCGCTTGGCCGGGTCCTGGCCGATGATGTGCTTGTCCAGTTCGTGGACGATTTCTTGGGGGGTCATGTCTCGTTAGTCTCGCGGTGATGAGTGATGAGGAATGCGGAATAGGTCATTGGTGGCAAACTCATCACCCATTCCACATTCCTCATGACTAGAAATTATCCATTACTCGAGCACCTCGATCACGTGATTCTGGTTGGTGTAAATGCACAGGTCGGCGGCGATGGTGAGCGACTTTTTCACGATTTCCGCCGGCGGCATCGCGGTATGGTCGAGCAGCGCGCGCGCCGCGCTCTGCGCATAAGGCCCGCCGCTGCCGATGGCGATCAGTCCCAGTTCCGGTTCCAGCACGTCGCCGTTGCCGGTGATAATCAGCGAATAGTCGCGGTCGGCGACGGCCAGCATGGCTTCCAGCCGCCGCAGGATGCGGTCGGTGCGCCAGTCCTTGGCCAATTCCACCGCGGAGCGCAGCAAATGCCCCTGGTGCTTGTCGAGCTTGGACTCGAAGCGCTCGAACAAAGTAAAGGCGTCGGCGGTGCCGCCGGCGAATCCGGCCAGTATCTTGTCCTGATATAAGCGCCGCACCTTGCGTGCGCCGGATTTGACGATGATGTTGCCGAGGGTGACCTGGCCGTCGCCGCCCAGGGCAACCTGGCCGTTGCGGCGTACCGACAGGATGGTGGTGCCGCGAAATTGTTCCATGGCCGCTTCCCGAGTAGTTTGAAGTAAGAATTATACTCATCAAAGACAAACATATCGCCTTCAAATTACAAGGGGAAAACCATGGCCGCGCCATCCCGTGCGCAAAGCCGCGGATGGGAAAGCGCGGCGGTTTCGATCTCCTCGGCCAAGGAGGGGCGCGCGAAAGGGCCGGCTATCCCTGGGCGGCGGGTTTTGCCGCAAGAGCGCTGGCCGGGATTGCCAATACGGCCAAGCTCAGGACGACGACTGCTCCGCTGGGCAAGTCGAACAGCGCGGAAAGGGCCAGCCCCGCGCCGTAGCTTACCGCGCCCAACGCATAGCCCACGGCCAGGCGCCGCCGCGAGGACACTTTGCGGCTGGCCAAGGCGGGTACGATAAGGCTGGCAAACACCAGGTAGACGCCGACCAACTGCACCGAGGCCGTTACGGCAAAAGCGAACAATACGTAAAACCCGATACGCCCGAGACGCTCGCCGAAGCCGAACCATAGCGCGAGGATGACGGCGGAGAGTATCGCCACCGGCAGCAGTTGGCCGTAATTGACCCAAAGTATCTGCCCCACCAGCAGGTTTTGCAGGTGCTCGCCGCCGTGGGGATTGCGGGCGAGCAGCAGCATGCCGATGCTCGCCGCCAGCACGAAGAGCACGCCGATCAGCGCTTCCTGGATTTCCGGCCAGCGTTTTTCGCTCCAGGTGAGCAGCACGGCGCCCAGCAGCGCCGCCACGACGGCCGCCGCCTGTACCCCCCAGCCTTGGGGTTCGAAGCCCAGGTTGCCGGCGGCGATGACGCCGAGCCCGGCGACTTGGGCAATGGCCAGGTCGATAAAGACGATGCCACGCTTCAGCACTTGCATCCCGAGCGGAACGTGGGTGGCCAGCACCAGCAGCCCGGCCAGGAAGGCCGGGCCGAGTATGGTGAGATCGAGCGCGTCAAAATTCATTTTAAGGCTCCGAGCAGGCGCTGCACGGTGTCGTCATAGAGTCCGAACAGGTCTTTTGCCCGCTCCGTTCCGCCCACCGTCGAAGGCAGTTTCACGGCGGGGATTTTCGCGTGCTGCGCCAGCCATAGGGAAGGGCGGTCGTCGCTATACGCGGCGCGGATCACCATTTTCGCCGGTTTATGCTGGAGCAGGGAGAGCACTTCTTCCAGGTGCGCCGCCGTCGGCTCGACCCCCGGTTTGGGTTCGAGCGAGGCGACTTCGATCAAGCCTAGCCAATTTTCCAGGTAAGGAAAGCCTTTATGCTGGACGACTATGGATACGCCCTTGAGCGGCGCCGCTTCTTTTTCCCAGCGAGCGATGGCGGCCTGCCAGCGCGGCATGAAAGCCTGGTAGCGCGCTTGGTAATAGGCCGTATTCGCCGGGTCTACTTGCGCCAGGCGTTTGGCTAGAGCGTCGGCCACCTGCGCGATGTTGCGCGGGTCGGTTTGGATATGGGGGTTGCCGCCGGGATGCACGTCGCCCAGCGAGCGGTCGGTACTGCTGGGTATTTCCAGCAGGCGTACATAGTGGGCGGCTTCGAAGTAGCCGGGTTTCCCCTGTTGGATGCGCGGGTTGCCCGCTTGTTGCAGCAAAATCGGTAGCCAGCCGATTTCCAACTGGGAGCCGGTGCACACCATCATGTCGGCATTGCGCGCCCGCGCCAGCAAACTGGGCTTGGCCTGGATGTGGTGGACGTCCTGCAGGGCGTTGGTGGCGTTGTAAACGCTTACCTTGTCGCCCCCCAACTCCTGCGCCAGGGCGCCCCATTCGGGCTCGCAGGCGAAGATGTTGAGAGCGGCGAAAGCGGGCAAGGCGGCCAGCGTCAATACGCTAGCGAGAATAAAGCGAACAGCGGTTCTCATGAAAGGCTCCTAAAATAAGGTTCGAGCGCAATACCCGTCTGGGTATGCGCTAAGTTTGGTCAGTATTGGTGTGCGCCGTGGGCGCCCAAAGCCATCTGGTACTGGAGGAAGAGCTGATTGTCGCTCGCGCCCTGGCGCGATTTGTCCTGGGCGAGTTGCAAGCGGATGCGGCTGAACTCGCTGGCGTTGAAGTCGACCATCACCGATTGGCGCGTCGGAGCGTAATCGGGTCGCAGCAGCGTGGCGTTGTTGATGCCGTAATCCACGCTGCCCGAATCGAGACGTTCGGTGCGAACCCCGGCGCGCCAGTACGGCGCGAACTGGTATATGCCTTGCAAATACCAGCCGGATTGGGTGGAGGCATAGGAGCCCGGCGTGGCGGCCGACACCAGCGTGCCGTCTTCCGTCCGGCGCAAGTACTCGCCTTGGAGCTTGAAGTTGGTGTAGTAGGTATTGCCGTTGGGCGACCACTTCCATACTCCGTCAGCGATCCACAGCTTGCTGTTGCCGCTGAAGCGGTTGGTGACCGCGGCGTTAGCCAAGTTGACGTCGTCCCAGGTGCGGTCTTGCGGCGAGGTCGTCAGCACGGAAAGCCCCGCGCGCCAACTGTTGCTGATGCCGATATCGCCGCCGGCGTGGGCGAACAATGCGCTGGCGCCCGAGCCGTTTTTGTCGCGCCCGGTTCCGGGGTAGTTGGCGCCGCGGCCGAGTTCAGCCCCCACTTCGAGGTAGGTGTCGGTCGGCGCCAGCCAGCGCACTTGCACCCCATCGTTGTTGAACTGGCCGCCGAGAAAGGCTTGGTAGGCCAGCGGCGCATCGGCGAAATCCCAGGTGTGGGCGTGTTGTTCGTTGAGGTAGCCGATGCCGGAATAGAAGCGCCCGGCCTTTACCGTCAGCCCGTGGGGCAGGGAGGTGGTTTGGATGAAGGCTTCTTCGGTGGAAACCGTGTTGTCGGGGTGGATGGAAAAATTCAAGCCGCCGTAGAACAGGGGGTCGATATTGGCATAGATGCCCAACTCGCTCTCCGTCAAGCTGAATCCCCTTTGCGGGCGGGCGGCGCCGAGCACGTCGGCGGGCAGGTGAAAGCCGGTTATTTGATAAGCGGCCGGGTCTTGGGAGTGGTTGCTGTATAGGCCGGACAGAATCAGCGAAACGCCGGGGTTGAAGGCGCTGATATTGTCGCCGCCGCTATGCGACGGCGGCGGGGCGGAGGCGATGGCCGACGCGGCTTCGGCTTGTCCCGCGGCTTTGTCGGCCTTGGCCCCTGCTTGCCGGGCCTCGCTCTCGGCCAGCTTCAAGCGCGATTCCAGCGCCGCGATGCGGCTTTCGTAGTTTTGCCGCAGTTGCTCGATTTCGTGGTGGATTTGCTGTAAATCCGCATTTGTTGCCGCTTCTGCGGCAGAGGGCAGGCCGAGCGCCAATAGGACGCTCGACACGATCAGTTTGTGTCGAAACATGTTTACCTCGTCGGAAAATCGAATAGGGCGAGCCGCCGCTACGGCGCTCGCTGGACGAATGCGCGAATTTTCAGGCGAGGCGGGGCGGGGCGCGGGAATGGTAGTGGGACGGTATTTCGGAGCGGAAAGGAATGGGGGGCACGGCCGCCGGAACATAGTTTCCGGCGAGAACCGAAAAGGCGAGAGGCGTCGCGGCCAAAGCGCCGCTGACGCCGGCATAAGCTGCGCATTTTTCGCAGGCCGGGGAATGGGGCAAATGCTTGTCTTGCGGCGCGGAGCGGCTGGGCGCCGCGTCGGCCAGGTGCGTCAGCGAATGGACGAACGCGCCGTGCTGCGTGAGCAGCAGTAAGGCGGCCAACCAAGCGAAAAGGATTTGTCGCATGCGCATGATGCTATACAAAATGCGGCAATATGCGGGGGTTTGTCAAGGGAATGGCCGTGCCGTCCTGGAATTGCAATGACGCTAATGGGTTATTTTGCATTTGTCAGATTTGTGTCAGCATTCACATTTATTCTGCCTGGTGGTTTAGCGCTGCCGGATTTTAAGAAGCTGTTTTAATAAATCCTGAACCCGCTTGCCACCGGCGCGGGTTCAGGATTTATTAAAACAGCTTCTAAGAGAGAGTTTATGCATTGCGTGGTTTGTATCAAGCAGGTTCCCGATAGCGCCCATATCACCGTACACCCCGTTACCAATACCATTATGCGGCAGGGCGTGCCGGCTATCGTCAATCCTTACGACTTGTTTGCCTTGGAGGAAGCGCTGCGCCTCAAGGATCGCTTCGGCGGCAAGGTGACGGTGATAACCATGGGGCCGACCCAAGCCGAGACGGCATTGCGCAAGGCCTTGTCCTTCGGTGCCGACGAGGCCGTACTGGTGACCGACAAATCCTTCGCCGGCGCCGATACTTTGGCGACCAGCTATGTGCTGGCGGCGGCGATCCGGCAAATCGCCCAGCAAGAACCGGTGGATTTGGTTTTCGCCGGAAAACAAACCATCGACGGCGACACCGCCCAGGTCGGGCCCGGCGTCGCGAAGCGCCTCGATTTGCAATTGCTTACCTACGTCTCGAAAATCGTTTCCCTCGACCGCGCCAAGCGCGAGATCGTGGTGGAGCGGCGCGCCGAGGGCGGCGTGCAAGTGCTCAAAACCGCCTTGCCCTGCCTGATCACCATGCTGGAAGGGAGCAATAGCATGCGCTTCGGTTCGATGCCCGACATGTTCCGCGCTTCGCTCCAGCCTTTGAAGGTCTGGGACAAGGTGGCGGCTGGGGTCGAGGATATCAGCAAGGTCGGCCTCAAAGGCTCGCCCACCATCGTCAGCAAAGTATTCACCCCCAGCCCCCGCTCGGTAAAGGCGGAAATGCTCAAGGTGGATGGCGGCGACCCCCAGGACTTGGCGCAGGCGTTGCTGGACCGGATGTCCGCCCTGTTTCCCCAAGTGGAAATCGAACTGGCCAAACGGGCGCATTAAAGCAAGGGGATCGTCAGCATGAGTGAAGCGCCACCGGCCAAGAAAGGCCGGCGTAAATTTGAACTTGACCCGCGCCTTGTCGCCTACAAGGGCGTTTGGGTGTATGTCGAGCACGAGCGGGGCCACGTGCACCCGGTATCTTGGGAGCTGCTGGGCGAGGGGCGCAAGCTCGCCGACTTGCTGCAGGTGGAACTGGCCGCCGTGGTGCTCGGCGCGCCGGACGAAGCCGTGCGCGGCTATTGCGCCGAAGCTTATCGCTACGGCGCCGACCTGTGCTATCTGATGCAAAGCGAGGTGTTGCGGGACTACCGTAACGGCCCCTATACCCAGGGCATGACCGATCTGGTCAACGCCTACCAGCCGGAAATTTTACTGCTCGGCGCCACCACCCAAGGCCGGGATTTGGCAGGCAGCGTCGCGACGACCTTGGAGACGGGGCTGACCGCCGACTGCACCGCGCTCACCATCGACTCGGACAACCGGGGGCTATTGGCGACCCGGCCGACCTTCGGCGGCAGCTTGCTATGCACCATCGTCACCCTCAACTACCGTCCGCAGATGGCCACGGTGCGTCCGCGCGTGATGGCGATGCCGGCGCCGGACGACAGCCGCTCCGGCCGCATCGTCGAGCATCCCTTGGCCCTGGCGGAAGACGACGTGATCACCAAGGTGCTGGAATTCATCGCCGACGACAGCCGCGACAAACCCCAACTGCCTTTCGCCGATATTATCGTTTCCGGCGGGCGCGGTTTGGGAAAACCGGAGAATTTCCGCTTGATTTGGGACCTGGCCGAGGTGCTCGGCGCCGAGGTGGGCGCCACCCGCCCCGTGGTGCAGGCGGGC
>JAIOJO010000059.1 GCA_019911985.1 Sulfuricellaceae bacterium
GGGTACTTGGCTAAGGGCACCGGCCTGCCGTCGCAGACTAGCCAACCCTGCTGTTCCAGGTGCAGGTTGTAGGCTTTCGAGCTGGAATCGGGAAAGCTGCCGCCGCTATTGGGGTTGTTGACGGGGGCGGAGTAGGGGACGATCGCCCCGACCGGAAGGCCCTCTAGTCCGCCGTTCATGGGGCGGTCTCGATTCCGCTGCAAAGCGTAAAGTCCGGCAGCGTCTGGTCATCCTGCAGCATCAGCATGGATGTCGCCACTTCGATTTCCCACGGCGCGCTGTCCGGCAGCCGCGGCGGCGACTCGGCTAAGGATTTGCACTCGTTGGCTAGCCCGCAATCGCTGTCGTGAACCGGGGTCAATCGCGCTTCGCCGAACCAGAAGCTGCCTGCCGAAGACAGGTAGAACAGCATCGGCAGGATATACTCCGGCTGCACTGCGACCAGCAGGCGCGCTGCGGCGGCTTCGAGGAAAGCATGGAAGCCGTTTTCATCGCTCTTGGCCTGGATTAGGCTCAACCAATCGTGGGGAAGTGGGTCGCCGCCGGTGCTGGAGCGGCCATAGAACGCGTAAGTCATGTCGCCCCAGGCGAGGGCGTTGTGGAAGAAGGGAATGAGGTTGAAATTGGCGACATCTTGGCTCTCGGGCGAGGCGCTTTCTCCCATCTGCGCCAGGAATGGGGCGATGAGGCCTTCTATGGCGCCCTTTTCCAGCGCGGCGCGCTCTATTTCGCGGCGGCGCTCGGCCGGGGTATGGGAAATCCCTTCGGCCAGGCGGTCCATGACGCGGAAATACGCCTGTTTGTGCGCCTGATACGCGGACATGATTCCATCGTAGGTCGCCATTTGCCAGCGCTGGAATGCGGGGCCGTCCTCTTGGCATGAGCAGGTGAGCGAGATGTTGACCACATAATCGATGCCTGCCGCCAGGGCGGCGACGGGGACGGCCGAGTCCGATGCCTGGAGTTGATCCAGCGTCTTGCTGCCGGGGTTGATGTCCTGGCTGGTGTCGATTTTCAGAGCGGCTCCGCCCACCAAAATGTCCAGGCTGGTCGCGGCCGCCGTCGCGGATGCGGCGGCACGCTCGGCCCAGGCGTAGCCGATCAGCGCCGATGAGGCGTTGTAGCCGTCGGGTACGGCCAATTGCGCCAAGGTGCGCGGCGGGTCGCTGAGCAAAGCCGCGCTGATTATCCGGGTGGCGGCGGGCGGCGGGACGATGTCGCGGGCGTCGTAGAGCGCGGCGAGCGGGGCGTAGTTGGCGCGCGTGATGTCCGCGGCGGAATAAATCGGGCCGATGGCCGGGTCGCTGATCTGCCAAGGCGGGGTCGGGGCGGTGACATTGTTTCCGTGCAGCGCATTGTTGCGCCGCACGTAATCGGCGGCCGGGTCGGTAACCGCGCACTCCAGAATGAGGCGGGTTCCCCGGTGCTCCAGGTGAACTTGGCGTACTTCGTCCACCCAGCGGTAAATGCCGACGATAGGCTTGTTGCCTTCCGCGTTGTGGAAGCGCCGCAGCTTGTGCGCGACGAATTCCTCGACCGAGCGCCGGCTGCGTACCGATCCGATGCGCTGGGCCACTCGCGAGGCTGCGCGATCAAGCAGGCCTTGGGCGTGGACGACGGCCAGTCCGTTGAGCTGTTGCGGGCCGTCGAAGCTGTCCTTCCATCCACCCGAGACCGTTTCCGACAAGCCGTCCGTGCTGTAGTTTTTATTCAGGTCTTCGAATTCGCGCTGGAGGTCGCCGATGGGATTGGTGGCGGTTTGCCCGTCTTCTTCGGAACGCCCTTGGTAACCCTGCTCGCGGCTTTCGTCGCTGCTTTGCTCGGAACTGTCGTTTTCCTTGCTTTCGCTGCGGCGGCTATGGCTTTCTCCGTTTTCCTTGTATTCGCCGCGCATGACGTTCTCGATGTGAGCCAATTCGCCGGGGCGGTAGCGCAGCAATCGCTGCTTGATCACTTTCAGGTCGGCGAAACCGAGCGCTTTGGCATATCCGCTCGCTTCCGTGGACGGCGCATCGCCGCTCGCGGCAGGTGCTGCCGGCGGCAATGGGAAAATGGCTGCCGGCAGCAAGAGGTTGGCCGACAGGGGCTCGCGCACAGCCTGCGGCGTGCCGAGAAGGCTGGACGAGGCGGCGATGAGTTCCGCGACATGGCACACCAGTAAGGTTTGGATCAGCGATTCTTCGTGCCCGGCGCGTCGGGTTCCCAACACCAATAGGG
>JAIOJO010000060.1 GCA_019911985.1 Sulfuricellaceae bacterium
GAATCTGCTCGACTAGGCCGGTACACGAACCGCAGGAACTGGATGCCTTGGTGTGCTTGCGCACATCGTCCAGGGTAAACAAGCCCTTCTCCTTAATGGCCTTGACGATACTGCCTTTACATACGCCGTTGCAGCCGCACACTTCCATGTCGTCGCTCATCGCAGCCGCTTTATTCTGCCCCTGATGGCCGGTATCGCCGACATGCGATTGACCGAACATCAAGTGGTCGCGGATATCCGAGATGATCCGTCCCTCGCGCAGCAACTGGAAATACCAGGAACCGTCCACGGTATCGCCGTAAAGCACGGCTCCGGCCAGCTTGTTTTCCTTGATGATAAGCTTTTTGTACACACCGGCCATCGGGTCGGATAAAACGATTTCTTCGCACCCCTCGCCGCCGCTGAAGTTGCCGGCCGAGAAAAGATCTATTCCGGTCACCTTGAGTTTGGTCGAAACAACGGAGCCCGTATAACGGCCTATACCCATTTCCGCCAAGTGATTGGCGCAGACTTTCGCCATTTCGAACAGCGGAGCCACCAAACCGTAGGACGTACCGCGATGGGCGACGCACTCGCCGATCGCATAAATGCGCGGATCGTAAGTTTGCATGGTGTCGTTCACCACGATACCGCGATTGCAGTGTATTCCGGCCGACTCCGCCAAAGCCGTATTCGGCCGTATGCCCACTGCCATGACTACCAAGTCGGCGGGGATTTCCTGGCCATCCTTGAAGCGTATGCTCGTGAGCTTGCCATCCTTGCCGAGTATCTGCTCTGTCTGCTTTTGCAGCAAAAATTTGAGGCCTTTTTCTTCCAGGCTATTTTGCAGCAACTTAGCGGCGGTCTTGTCGAGTTGGCGCTCCATCAGCCATTCGCCGATATGCACGACCGTGACATCCATGCCCCGCAACTTTAAGCCGTTGGCAGCCTCCAGCCCGAGCAATCCGCCCCCGATAACGATGGCGTGTTTGTGCTGTTGCGAGGCGGCGATCATTTTTTCGACATCGTAAACATCGCGGAATCCGATCACGCCATCCAAATCGTTGCCGGGCAAGGGAAGCATGAAAGGATTCGAGCCTGTAGCCAGGATCAGCCTATCGTATTCGGCGCTCGTACCGTCTTCCGCGAATACCACGCGTTGCTTGCGATCGATCTTATTGACCTTCTTATTCAGGTGCAATTTAATGCCGTTCGCCTCGTACCAATCGACATCGTTCAGCATGATGTCCTTCACCGTTTGCTCGCCCGCCAGCACCGGGGACAGGAGGATGCGGTTGTAGTTGGCATAGGCCTCGGCGCCGAACACGGTGATGTCGTACAAATCGGGAGCCAGCCGCAACAACTCCTCCAGAGTCCGCACTCCGGCCATGCCGTTGCCTATCATTACCAGCTTCATTTTCCTCATTGCCCACTCCTCAATATCCGTTAATTCAAGAATATCTTTTGCCTCGTAAGCACCCAAAAACAATACAGAAACATTGTTCTCGGACAGCGCGACAAAGTACGTGTAGTGCTTGATTAGCAACTACCGTACCAAGGCCGCCGCAAAATACATCACATTGCGATATACAGAGCAAATACATCAC
>JAIOJO010000061.1 GCA_019911985.1 Sulfuricellaceae bacterium
AAAAATGGGCGGCGGCCTGTATTTATCCAATCTAAAAGAAGGCGTTCTGACTCTGCTGGCGGATGGGAAGTATATCAAGGACATCGGCCCGGGGAATATTTTCGAGGGCAAAAAGGATGCCTTGCGAACCATCTATCCTAAACTAGACATTGAAATTTGTCGCACCTGCCAGGCACGCATCTTCAAGGAATGCAAAGAAAATCTCCCCAACGGAGAGCACCGCTAGCATCGCTGAAATGCGCGACTTTACCAGGCAGCAAGAGCGCCGCCCTTTTTACTAAAAATCCACGAAACCGGTCTCTTTCGGTATTCGAGAACATTGCGAGTTAACATGATCAGAAAAAATCCCAGCGGCGATTTACCGGTAATTCACGAGTCCGCCTATATTGACCAAACAGCCATCATCTGCGGCAAGGTCATTGTTCATGAAAATGTGTTCATCGGCCCCTATGCCGTTATTCGCGCCGATGAAGTCAATGATAATGGAGAGATGGAACCGATCATTATTGGAGCCAATTCGAACATTCAAGATGGCGTCGTCATCCACTCCGTAGCGGGCGCCCTGGTTCAGATCGGACAAAACACATCGATAGCGCACCGATCCATAGTTCACGGTCCGTGCACTGTCGGTAATAACGTATTTATCGGTTTCAATACGGTGTTATTCAATTGCGTAGTACACGATGGTTGCGTTGTCCGCCACAATTGCGTCGTTGACGGCAACGAATTGCCCAAGGGATTCTATGTACCCTCAACCAGCAATGTAAACTCTAAAACCGACCTTGCCACGATCCCGAAGGTCACCGCTGCCGCCACGGATTTTTCCGAAAACGTGGTTCGTGCCAACATCGAATTAGTACAAGGCTATAAAAAGCTGCAAAACGAATTCTAAGCAAGAAAGCACTGTGCAATACTCTCTACTCGAATATCGGTAACACGGCATTAATTCAAATGCGGCTTTCAAAAATATACACCCGTACCGGCGATAACGGCTCCACGGGCTTAGCGGATGGCACTCGGCTGGCCAAAGACGACCCGAGAATCGAAGCCATCGGCTCCGTGGATGAACTCAATAGTCAAATCGGCCTGGTTTTAACCGAGAGCCTTCCGGATGCGTTGCGGCAACCTCTTGTAGCCATTCAACACACACTATTCGACCTGGGTGGCGAATTGAGCCTACCTGGCCGGAATATACTGCGCGAGCATCAGATATCGCAACTGGAGACGTGGCTCGATGAAGCCAACAAGGATTTGCCGCCACTTAAGGAGTTTATTCTCCCTGGCGGCAGCCGCGCCGCCTCGCAATGCCATATTGCTCGTGCGGTATGCCGCCGCGCCGAACGCCGCGTTGTAAGCCTGGACAACAGAGCGCCTTCCCTTGCCGCTCGATATTTGAATCGGCTGTCGGACCTTCTATTTGTGTATAGCCGCACCATCAACCGACACGACCATCACCCCGAAACCCTGTGGCAGCAGGACAAAACCGCCAGAGATTGAATAGAGCATCGAACTAAGACAAATTGCCTTTACTTTAAAAATCCGCTTGCGCCGCAGCGACTGATCATGGAGTACCCTCTATCTTTGGGTATTACACATCCAGCCCCGCACCGTGCATCCGCAGCCATTCCTTGCGCTCGCCATAGGCGGGCATCACCTTGTCCACCTCATTCCAGAAAGCATCGGTGTGGTCGAGGTGGTGGAAGTGGCAAAGCTCATGCACCACGATGTAGTCGATGATGGTTTGCGGGGCCATCATGCACTTCCAGTGAAAGGCCAGGCTGCCGTTCGGCGAGCAAGAGGCCCAGCGATTGCCGAGTTCGCGGACGTTGATGTCGCGTGGAGTTACCCCTGCCTTGGGCGCGTAGTAGTCCACGCGCTGGCGGATGCGTTCGGTGCCACGCGCGATGTAGTAATCGCGGAAGGCTACTTTGGCCGCCTCGATTTCACCCCGATCCACCAGGTCGCGTCGCAGGCAGAAGCGTCCGTTTTTCAGGAGTAGCGGCTCTTCCTGGTCGGCGACCAGCAGCAGGCGATAGGAGCGGCCCAGGTAAAGAAAGCCCTCACCATTGCGATATTCGCGCAGCACGCGGGTAGCGTTCAGGTCGCGCCATTCGGCGAGGTTCTTGTAAATCCAGTAGCGCTTGGCCTCGATCAAGTCCTCGATTCGCTCATCGGGAATCGACTCGGGGGCGCGGACCAGCACACGACCATCGCGTTCGATGACGATATCCGCTGTTGCGCGTCGGCTGCGCACGATTTCGTAGGAAATGTCCTGGTCCCGTGTGGTGCTCATTTCGTCAGTTCCTCATGCCGCTTCTCGGCCAGTTTGACGATCTCCACCGCGATCCGTTCGTGCTTCGCGGTGAGCTGCGGGATGTTGGCGAGAAGGATTTCCGTGTCGATATTGCCCCGCAGGTTTTTCACCTCGATGGGTTTTTTCCAGAAGTCGATGATGTCGATGGTGCCCTGCAGCGTCTCCACGATGCGCGCCATGAGTTTCTTCAGCGACGCACGTGACTCGGGCGGTATGTCGCCGCTGTCGAAAGCAAGTTGCACCACATAGTCGTGGAAGGTTGTCGCCACTTTGCTCAGTCCTTCGATGGCATCGGTGCGGCCTTCCATCGCCTCGTTCCGAATCTCCTCGTAGCCCTCGGCCAGTACCTGCCAGTTGTTCTGGTGATCCTGAATCAGTTTCTCCAGCTTCTCGCTCAGACGCTTGTAGAAAGCCGGGTCTTCGTCGAAATGTACCGTGCAGTGCTTGCGGATGGCGTGTTCCATCTCGCTGGCCTTGGCCTCCAGATCGCCCTGGGCATGTTTCTGCACGTTGCTGATGAAGTCATCGGCCAGCAGTTCGATGGGCGGAATCCTGGGGTTGATCCCCAGGTCGATCAGGTGCTCGTTGATCAGCGCCTTCACCTTCGCGCCCGCGTCCGCAATGTCGAGCGAGTCGTCCTTGTAGCGCTCCTTGACCATGCGTAGCAGGTAGCCGAAGCGGCGCGCCGGGCCGCGATATCGGTGCCCGGCCTGATTGGGCAGGATCAGGTTCAGGCTCTGCAGAAACTTCTTCAGATACACCTCGAAGTCTGCCCGGCGCTTGATGTCCTTCAAGGTACCCACCGCCGCGTGCACCACGGCGACTTCCGCCTCGGGCGTGGGCAGTTCATCCTTCACGAAGGCTTCGATCGCGCCCACCCCGGCGGCGCGGAAGTGCTGCAACAGGCGCTCGTAGCGCTCTTCCAGGATCGGCAGTTCGGTCAGCAGGCTTTTCAAACCCTGCTGGATGTCCTGCGCGTCCTCCTGTGAATAAATCGCCAGCGCCTGCGCCAGGTGGTTCGCCAGGCCAATGTAATCCACGATAAAGCCGCGGTGCTTGTTCTTCGCCACCCGATTCACGCGCGCGATCGCCTGCAACAGGTTGTGCTCCTTGAGCCGCTTGTCGATGTACATCACCTGCTCCACCGGCGCGTCGAAGCCGGTGAGCAGCATGTCGCACACGATCAGGAAGGCGATGCCGGTGAGGTACTTGTCCGGGTCGTCGAAGTCGAAGGGCTTGCAGAAGTTCTCCACCGCGTTCCAGCGCTTGGCTTCCTTGCGCGCCTCGGTGATGACCGCCAGCTCGTTGGTGGCATCGGAAGAAACCACCACCGCCGCCTTCAAAAAAGCGATGCGGCGGATCAGGTCGGCGTCGGGCTTCGGCTTGAGATTTTCGCTCTCCAGCCGCGCAGCCAAAGCCTCTCGAATCGATTTCTGGTAGCGGATTGCTGCCAGCTTGGAATGGCACACCACCTGTGCCTTGAATCCATCCGGCAGGATATTGTCGATGTAATGATTCACCAGGTCGCGGGCAATCGCCTCGATGCGCTTTTCCGCTTCGAGGATGTCGCCGCTCGCGCCGTACTTCTTCTTGATGGCGAGCAGTTCCGCTTCGCTGCGCGTCTTGAACAGGTCTTCGAATTGGGTATCGAAGCCGTGTTTGTCCTTCAGCGCCGTGTCCGCCGTGCGGCCTTCGTAGAGGATTTGCAGGGTCGCGCCGTCGTGCACCGCGTCCATCAGCTTGTAGGTGTCGATGTATTCGCCAAAGCGCTTCACCGTGCGCCGGTTGCCGTGCGCCTCGGTGATTAGCGGCGTGCCGGTGAAGGCAATGCGCGTCGCATTGGGAAATGCCTCGAAAATGTTGTCGCCGAAGTCCGAGCTTTGCGTGCGGTGCGCCTCGTCGATCATCAGCAGGATGCGCTCGGATGGGTTCACCACGCCGAAGGTATGGCCGGACGGCACCGTACCGTAACTCGCCAGCGCTTCCGCCACTTTCAGCGGCAGCGCCTCGGCGCGCTCCATGAACTTGTGCACCATCACCATGTTGATGTCGGACGCATCGGTGGCAAGGTGTTCGCGCAAGGTCGCCGTGCTATCGATCACGTTCACCTTGCCGCCGATCAGCTTGGCCGTGGCGGCGAGCTGCTCTTCCAGGTCCACCCGGTCGTTGACCAGCAGAATCTTGAAATCCGCCAGATCGCTCGACGCACGCAGCATGCGCGCGACGAACACCATGGTCAGCGACTTGCCCGAGCCCTGGGTATGCCACACCACGCCGGAACGTTCTTCCATGGTTTGGCCCGTGCGCAGCCGCTCCACGATGCGATGGGCCGCACGGTATTGCTGGTAGCGGCACACCACCTTCACCCGCTTGCCCGCATCCGTGTCCATGAACACCGTGCAGGTGCGCAACACATCCAGCAGCGTCGCGGGCGCAAGCAGGCCCTGGATCATCCGTTCCTGTTCGCGCTCGATGCCGCGTCCTGCCCCCTCTCCCCCCGGGAGAGGGCTGGGGTGAGGGTCAGCAGGTTGGGCCGAGGCAACGCCAACTGGCCGCGTTCCCTCACCCTTGATCCCTCTCCCGGAGGGAGAGGGAAAAGGCATTCCCTTCCAGGCATAAAAATGCTCGTAGCCCGACGTCACGCTGCCGTAGGTGGCCTTCTCGCCGCAGGTGGAAATCAACAGCAGGTTGGTGTGAAACAGGCGCGGCTCGCCTTCGCGCAGCCCGGCGGCTGCCGTGTCGGCGCGCCCGTTGCGGTAGCGCAGCAGTTGCTCGAACGCCGCGTGCATCGGGTTGGCCGTGTTCGCGTCGCCGATTTTCGCCTCCACCACCACCAGCGGAATGCCGTTCACGAACAGCACGATGTCCGGGATGATGCACTGCTTCACGCAGCCCGGCGTGTCGATGCGGAACTGGTTGATCGCGTGGAAAACATTGCGCTCCGGGTGGGCGAAGTCGATGAGCTGTACAACCGGATCGCTCTCGCCCGTTACCTCGTTGCGGTCCACCTGTGCCTTGAGAAACAGCGCCTGCACCGCCTCGTTGGCTTCCAGCAGCGTGCGGTTCGGCTGGCGCAGAATCTGGTCGCGCAGGTCGTCTAGCTGGCGGTCGGACAGCCAGGCCGTGCCGTCGGCAGTGCGGTTGATCGCGCGTACGGCCTCGCGGAACACCTCGGGCAGTAGCCACTCGCGAAAGCCCCCGCGCAGGCTCACCGCCGGGTCGCCAGGAATGAAACCTTGTCCCTGGTCGACCACCGACCAGCCCAACGCCGCAAGCTGGTCGAGGAAAGGCTTTTCGACGTGGTGGTATTCAGACATCGGCGCCATCCTGGCTGCCGGCATACTGTTCGAGCACTGCCCTTCCTGCTGCGGTAAGTCGGTACTTCTGCTTGCTGCTTTGGGGTTTATCCGGGATGGTCATTTCGATAAACCCTGCCTCAATAAGAGGGTTCAAGACTTGGTGCCTAAACTTGGTGCGGTCAGTTCGTCCCGTAATAGCCATGAGATCCACTAAGGCCGCTGTTTTACGGCATTTATTCAGAATTTCGACTTGGTCCCGACTTGGTGCCAACTTGGTGCCAACTTGCGGGGTTTCGTCCGCACTTGGCCCAGCCACCCCTGCGTGAATCGGCAAACGGATCAAAAAAGAGGTGCGGTCGTCGTCGCTCTCGAATTCGGGCGTGGGCGAGCCGTTCTCCTTCATGACCTTCAAAATCTTGGGAATGCCCGTCGAGCGCCCCTCGGTAAGATCAAGCTCCTTGAGGAATTCGCCGATGCGGCGGTTGCGGTAACGGCGGCTGACCGCCTTGCCGGCCCGCAGGTCTTCCATCCGAATCGAGCGATCCGGGCCGGGAAAACTCAGCACCACCAGATCGTCCGGGCTGATCCGGACTTCGATTGGCTCCCGCTCCTGGTAGGAACGGTGATACACAGCATTGACCACCGCCTCTTCAATCGCCGCGTAGGGGAAATTCCAGAAGCGTTCGGCCTCAGCCCGATCCGGGTGCTTGACGACGGTCTCTTTAAGGTAATTGCGCTGGATGAAGTCGAGCGCCTCGCGAGTCATGCGGGCGAGCGGCCCCTGAAAGATTTTTTCCTCGAAACGATCGCCCCCCGCGCCTTCCGGAAACCACACCACATCAATCTGGGTGGCGGGAAAGAACCGGTGCGGCGCTTCATTGAAGAACAGCAAACCGACATTCTTCGGGAAAGGCGCTTCCGATGGAC
>JAIOJO010000062.1 GCA_019911985.1 Sulfuricellaceae bacterium
TACCTCACCCGTGGCGCGCACTTATCTGTCCGGCCGGCATTCGATGGCTGCAATAACACGGCATTTCGGGGTACATGACTCGACGGTGAGCCGAGCGGTGAAAACTCACGAGAACAGAGAATCCGAATAATGGGTACGTCCAGACCCCTGCGCCTCCATGGCCGGACTGCATGGCTAATCCTTAAAACTCGGTTCATAATTAGACAATATCCAAGATTCCATCTTAATCCTATACGCCACCCCATCACATGACCGATAGCGAATTTTACCGCAGCCTGCTACGCGCCTATATCGATAGCGCAAACGATGGCATCTTCGTTCTGTGCGACGAAAAGAAATTCCATGTAGCCAACCCCCTGCTCCAATCCTGGCTTGGCGTATCCGAGGACAGCCTGACCGAACACAACGGCCGCCAGCCGATCACCGATTTCATCGGCAGCGAGGAAGGCAGGCAAGTCTTTGTCCGGCATTTCGAGGTGGTGCTGACGGGGCAGCCGGTTCGTTTCGAATGTTTTATCCAGCCTCCAGGCGCGGCCGCAAGATGGATTGAAATCGGACTCAGCAAAGTCAAACTGGAAGCCGGCGACATGTTCATCGGCGTGGCGCGCGACACCACCGAAAAGAAAAAATCCGAAGAGCTGATCTGGCTGCAGGCCAACTTCGACTCTCTGACCGGCTTAGCCAACCGGCAAATGTTCCAGGACCGGCTGGAGCAGGAAATCAAAAAGGCCCATCGTGCCGGCCTGCCACTGGCATTGATGGTTCTCGACCTGGACCGTTTTAAGGAAGTGAACGATACCCTGGGTCACGATATGGGCGACCTCCTGCTCCAGGAGGTGGCGCAGCGCCTGAGCCACTGCGTGCGCGAAGCCGATACCGTGGCGCGGCTGGGCGGGGACGAGTTTACCGTCATTCTGGGCGAGCTGAACGAAGTCGAATGCGTGGAGCGGGTCGCGCTCAACATACTGCAAAAACTGTCCGAACCGTTTCAGTTGGGCGATCAAACGGTCTATTTGACCAGCAGCATAGGCATCACGTTCTATCCGGAGGACGCCTCCGATTTCGACAAGCTGCTGAAGAACGCCGACCAAGCCATGTATGCCGCCAAGCACCAGGGCCGCAACCGCTGCAGCTACTTTGCTCCGTCCATGCACGAAGCCATGCAGACCCGGATGCACCTGGCTAATGACTTGCGTTGCGCATTGGGCTCGCTGATGGACACCCCGTTCTACTTGGCCTACCAGCCTATAGTGGAGTTTGCAACCGGCTCCATCCACAAAGCGGAGGCCTTGATACGCTGGCGCCACCCCACGCGCGGCCTCGTTAATCCGGTGGAATTCATTCCTATTGCCGAGGAAACCGAAATGATCCTCGATCTTGGCAACTGGGTGTTCCGCGATGCGGCGCGTCAAGTTGCCCGCTGGCGTCTATCTCACCACGCGGCATTCCAGGTGAGTATCAATGTTTCTCCGGTGCAAATTCACAATACCAGCAATGACTACAAATGGCTCGATTACCTGGAGCAGCTCTCCGTACCCGGACACAGTATTGTGGTGGAAATCACCGAGGGGCTGTTGCTGGATGCCAGCGTCAGCGTCACCGAACAACTACAAGAATTTCAGCGCGCGGGCATAGAGGTATCGCTCGACGATTTCGGCACAGGGTATTCGTCCCTCTCTTATCTGAAGAAGTTCAACATCGACAACATCAAGATCGACCAATCTTTCGTACGCAATCTGTCACCCGATTCCGACGATATGGTGCTCTGCGAGGCAATGATCGCCATGGCGCACAAACTCGGCATGAAGGTGATCGCGGAAGGCGTGGAAACGGCCGAGCAGCGCGATCTATTGGCGGCCGCAGGCTGCGATTACGGACAGGGTTACCTGTTCTCTAAACCCCTGTCGGTTGAGGCATTCGAGAGCTTGCTAGACAGGCACTACAAGTAAGGCGCACATCCGCCGGCACCGGCACTTGTGTTTGAATGGATGCTGCGCTATGTTTCCATGACGCTTCCCCTCCGGCACAAATCCATGAACAAGTACCTCAAATACGGCTTGGCGACGATTGCCGGAGCGGGAATTCTCCTTGCCTTGTTGCTTGTAGCCGCTTCGCTGTTGATCAATCCCAATGAATACAAGCCGCAGATCGTGCAACTGGTGAAGGAGAAAAAACAGCGGACGCTGACGCTAGCCGGCGATATCAAGCTGGCTTTTTTCCCCAAGCTGGGGCTGGATCTGGGCCGGGCCACGCTCAGCGAATACCGGGGCGACAAGGAATTCGCGGCAGTGGAAAGCGTGCGCCTTTACCTGTCCTGGTGGCCGCTGCTGAGAAAGAAACTGGTGGTGGACCAGGTGCGCATCGAAGGCGCGCGCGCCAATCTGGTGCGTTTCAAGGACGGCACGAGCAATTTCGACGATCTGCTGAAGAAGGAGGATGAAGACACGCAGATCAAATTCGACATCGATAGCGTGAAGATAGCCAAGAGCACGCTTTCCTTCCGGGACGAGATGGGCGGGCGCCAGTTTGCCTTGAGCGGCATCGAGATCGAGACCGGGCGCCTCGCCAACGGCAAGCCCACCGAGGCTGCCGCGGATTTCAAGCTGCGGAGCGATAATCCGAGCATCGACGCGCAGGTCCATTTGGCAACCGGTTTGACTTTCGATACCGAGGCCAAGCGTTATGCCGTCAAGGGCCTGAATCTTGAAATCCGGGGCGCAGCGGTCGGGTTGAGCGGCCTTGCCGTAGGCCTCAAGGGCGACGCGGCGTTGGACCGGGCGGCCGGTACGCTGTCGGCGGAGCATGTGGCGGCGGCCGTGGCGGGAAAAAAGGGCACGGACGATATCGACGTCAGGCTGAACGCGCCCAAGCTGCAGTGGTCGGCGGATAAGCTGGCGACGGAAGAAATCGAGCTGGTGGCGAAAGTACAGCAGAGCGCCGGGGACGAAATGGCTCTGGTGGCGAGCATTCCCTCCATCGCGGGCGACAGCGGCTCGTTCAAGGGGGGCATGCTGAACATCGACCTGAGCGCCAAGCAGTCAGGCGGAGAGTACAAGGGCAAGCTGTCATCGCCGCTGAGCGGCAATTTCAAGGACAAACGCTTTGCCTTGCCGAATTTGCAAGGCAAGCTGGTGGCCCGCAATGCGAGAATGCCGGGGGGCGGCTTGAAGCTGGATATTGCCGGCTCCGCACAATTCGACCTGCAAGGCCAGAGTGCGACGCTGAACCTGGACTCGCGTCTGGACGAGAGCCATATCAAGCTTCAAGCCGGCGTCAGCCCTTTCGCCAACCCGCACATCGCGCTGGATATCGATATCGACCGGATCGACGCCGACCGTTACTTGCCGGCCAAGGCGCCGCAAACTCAAGCCCCGCCGGAAAAACCCTACGATTTCTCGCTACTGAAAACATTGGACGTCAGCGGCAGCGTGCGGATCGGCAGCCTCAAGCTGTATAACGTCAAGGCCAGCAATCTACGGCTCGATTTCAAGGCAGGCGGAGGGCGGCTGGAGGTCAGCCCGCTGGCGGCCAATCTCTACCAGGGAACGGCGAGCGGAACGGTGTCGCCGGATGCGGCGGGGCCGAAGATCGCGGCGCGGAAGGCGGCGACGGCGAAACTGCACGACCGTTTCCTGCCCATCGTGAGCAAGACCGTGAACCGCTACAAACTCACCGATCAATGCGACCGCATTGCCGCCACGGCGTCCAAAGCGGGCTTGGTCGGCAAGAATATGGCGG
>JAIOJO010000008.1 GCA_019911985.1 Sulfuricellaceae bacterium
ACCTGGGCGTGCTGACGGCCATCGCCTTCGACAAGACCGGCACCTTGACCGTCGGCAAGCCCAAGGTGACCGATGTCATCGCCGTCAGCGGAGACGAGGCACATCTGCTGACCGTCGCCTCCGCCGTGGAAAGCCGCAGCGCCCACCCCCTGGCGCAGGCGGTCGTGGCGGAGGCGAAGGGGCGCGGTTTAAGCTGGAGCGAGGCCGGGGAGCTTGAATCCGTTACCGGGAAAGGATTGCGCGCCGAATTTGACGGGCAAAAGGTGGCCATCGGCAACGCCAAGTTGTTTGACGGCGAATCCATCCCCGAGGTGATTCTGCAGCACGCATTTCGCCTCCAGGCGGAAGGCAAAACCATTATGCTCATCCAGGCAGATGGGCAGTTCCTCGGCGTCCTGGCCTTGGCCGACACGCCGCGCGAAGGGGTGAAGCAGGTGCTGGAGCGCCTGCATCGGCTCGGCATCCGCAAAACCATCATGCTCACCGGCGACAACGAGCGCGTGGGCCGCGCCATTGCCAACGCGGTCGGCCTGGACGAAGTGAAAGCGGGCCTGTTGCCGGAAGACAAGGTCAAGGCCATGGAAGCGCTCGGGCAACGCTACGGCCAGGTGGCCATGGTCGGCGACGGGGTCAACGATGCCCCGGCCATGGCGTGCGCCACGGTGGGCATCGCCATGGGCGGTGCGGGCACCGATGTGGCTCTGGAAACCGCGGACGTGGCGCTGATGGCCGACGATCTCTCCAAGCTCCCCTTTGCCGTGGCCTTGAGCCGCGCATCGAGGCGCATCATCCGCCAGAACCTGTGGATGTCGCTGGGTGTGGTGGCATTGCTGATTCCCGCGACCCTGTTCGGCTGGGCGGGGATCGGGCTGGCGGTGCTGGTGCATGAGGGTTCTACCGTCCTGGTGGTGGTCAATGCCTTGCGACTCTTGAACTATGGAGGGCAAGGGATCGAAAAACGAGTTTGAAGATGAGGATGCGGAGCCCTGGTGGTGGATAATACTTTCGTTTTGCCAGTGAACCGGCAACCCTTGGCTTTGCGAGCGGGTTTCGCCATGCACTGCACCGCCAAGCGCCTGGGTGGGTCATGGCGACATTGCCGCCGGTGCGAGCTTGGGTGTACCGGCTGGCCGCGGTGTTGAATTGGCACAAAAACTGGGTTCGATGGTCACCTCAGAGAAACGGCTTTCCTGCTGATACGTAGCCTACCCATCGCGGAGGTGTGGCTTATGGGACGTTGAAAGTCGCGCCGTTTTACGTTAAAATTCGCTTTAATTATCAAGAGCGGGACGGGCGCGAGCCAGTCCCGTTTCTTTACGTATAGTCTGCCCCTAACAGGGCGCCGAAAGCCGCACACGGGATTTTCGCCGGCCTGCGAAGTAAAGCAAATCAAAGGAGTATCTAGTGCCGCAACACCTACCCGCTGTTCTTGTTCTCGCCGATGGGACAGTGTTTCGCGGTATCGCCATCGGCAGCGAGGGCCACACCGTGGGCGAGGTGGTGTTCAATACGGCGCTCAGCGGTTATCAGGAAATCCTCACCGACCCGTCGTATTGCCGCCAGATCGTCACGCTGACCTACCCCCATATCGGCAACACCGGCGTCAACCCGCAGGACGAGGAATCGGGCCGGATACATGCCAGCGGTTTGGTGATCCGCGATCTGTCCTTGCTGTCCAGCAATTTCCGCAAGACCGAGGAGCTGGGCGATTACCTGAAGCGCCACGGCATCGTCGCCATCGCCGAAATCGATACCCGCAAGCTGACCCGCCTGTTGCGCGAGAAGGGGGCGCAAAGCGGCTGCATCCAGGCCGGCCGGATCGACGAGGCGGAGGCGCTGCAATTGGCCCGCGCTTTCCCCGGGCTCGCCGGGATGGATTTGGCCAAGGAGGTGACGTGCCCGTCTCCGTTGGCGTGGACTGAAGGCGAGTGGTCGCTGACAGCGGGCTTTGCCGAGACGGCGGAAGCGAAATACCACGTGGTGGCCTTCGATTACGGCGTCAAGCGCAACATTCTGCGCATGCTCGCCAGCCGCGGCTGCAAAGTCAGCGTGGTGCCGGCCCAGACCCCGGCGGCCGAGGTGCTGGCGCTCAAGCCCGACGGCGTTTTCCTGTCCAACGGGCCGGGCGACCCTGAACCCTGCGACTACGCGATTGCGGCGATCCGCGAGCTGCTGGACGCCGATCTGCCGATTTTCGGCATCTGCCTCGGCCATCAGTTGCTGGCCCTGGCGAGCGGAGCGAAAACGCTGAAGATGAAATTCGGCCACCACGGCGCCAATCATCCAGTCAAGGACATGGATTCCGGCCGGGTGGCGATTACCAGCCAGAACCACGGTTTCGCCGTGGACGAGGCGAGTCTGCCGGGAAATTTGCGCGCCACCCATCGTTCGCTGTTCGACGGCACCTTGCAGGGCATCGCCCGCAACGACAAGCCCGCTTTCAGCTTCCAGGGGCACCCCGAGGCCAGTCCCGGGCCTCACGACGTGGCCTACTTGTTCGACCGGTTTACCGCTTTGATGGAAGAGAAACAAAGGGCGGGTTTACCCAAAGGGCAGCAGAGCGAAGCGTGACTCGCCAAATTATTTACGGACGAGTTCTAAGGCTTTTGGCGGGTTGCGGCCTGCGGCCTAACCCACCCTACTACTATGTGGTGAAAGATTTATGCCTAAGCGTACAGATATAAAATCCATCCTGATCATCGGCGCCGGCCCCATCGTCATCGGCCAGGCGTGCGAGTTCGACTATTCCGGCGCCCAGGCGTGCAAGGCTTTGCGCGAGGAGGGCTACCGCGTCATCCTGGTCAACTCCAACCCGGCGACGATCATGACCGACCCGGAAATGGCCGATGTCACCTATATCGAGCCGATTACCTGGCAGATGGTGGAAAAGATCATCGCCAAGGAGCGGCCCGACGTGCTGCTGCCCACCATGGGCGGGCAGACGGCGCTGAACTGCGCATTGGACTTGGCTAAGCACGGGGTGTTGGAAAAATACTCGGTCGAGATGATAGGCGCCAACCGCGAGGCCATCGACATGGCCGAAGACCGCGAGAAGTTCAAGCAGGCGATGACGCGCATCGGCCTGGCTTCGCCCCGTTCGGTGATCGCTCACAGCATGGAAGAGGCGATCCAGGTGCAGGCGATGGTGGGCTTTCCGACCATCATCCGCCCGTCCTTTACCATGGGTGGCAGCGGCGGCGGCATCGCCTACAATATCCAGGAATTCACCGAAATCTGCGAACGCGGTCTGGAAGCATCGCCTACCCGCGAGCTGCTGATCGAAGAATCGATGATAGGCTGGAAAGAATTCGAGATGGAGGTGGTGCGGGACAAGAACGACAACTGCATCATCATTTGCGCCATCGAAAACCTCGACCCCATGGGCGTGCATACCGGCGACTCGATCACGGTCGCGCCGGCGCAGACCCTGACCGACCGCGAGTACCAGATCATGCGCAACGCGTCCATCGCGGTGCTGCGCGAAATCGGCGTGGAAACCGGCGGCTCCAACGTCCAGTTCGGCATCAACCCGGAAAACGGCCGCATGGTGGTCATCGAAATGAACCCGCGCGTTTCCCGTTCCTCGGCGCTGGCTTCCAAGGCGACCGGCTTTCCGATTGCCAAGATCGCCGCCAAGCTGGCGGTGGGCTATACCTTGGACGAGTTGCACAACGACATTAC
>JAIOJO010000063.1 GCA_019911985.1 Sulfuricellaceae bacterium
ACATCGCGTAATAACATGCTGCAAGCATTGTTGTTTCCCGCCGCGTCTACGGCTTGCGGCAAATCGATAATGACGGGGCCATCGCTATCGACCAAAATATTAAATTCGGATAAGTCGCCGTGGACGATGCCCGCAGACAGCATGAGGACAACTTGCGCGATCAGCATTCGGTGGTAGTCGCGCGCCTGCTCCGCCGTCAGCACCATATCATTGAGCCGCGGGGCCGCATTGCCATCGGCGTCGGTCACCAGCTCCATCAATAGCACACCCTCGTGGAAATTGTAGGGCCGAGGAACCCGCACGCCAGCGGCGGCAAGGCGATACAGAGCATCGACCTCGGCATTCTGCCATGCCGCTTCCTGCTCTTTGCGGCCATAACGGCTACCCTTCTCCATAGCGCGGGCCTGACGGCTATTTTTTACTTTGCGCCCTTCCGTATATTGGACGTTTTGGCGAAAACTTCTCTGATTGGCTTCTTTGTAAACCTTCGCGCAACGAACGTCCTCCCCGCAGAGGACGACAAAGACCATAGCCTCCTTGCCACTCATCAGTTGCCGGACGACCGAGTCTACAAGGCCGTCCTGGACAAGCGGTTCGATTCTTTTGGGTATCTTCATAGCGCGATAAAGTAATTGTCCGGCATAGCCCAGCCAGGCCGCCCCGGTACTTCCCTAATATTCGTCAAATATTCTCAAGATCGGTAATGCAGGGTCAGGCCCTTTAAAAAATTCCTTAGAATTTGGTCGCCGCATTCCCGGTAGTTTTTATGGCCTTTTTTTCTAAAAAAAGCACTCAGTTCAGGTTTGGACACCTGAAATCCAGACAGTTCCAAGAGCTTATGCATATCGTCCTCTTTCAATTCGAAAGCGACCCTTAGTTTTTTCAATATCGTGTTATTGCTTAAGCGCTGTTTAGGCTTTTCTTCCTGAGCCGTCCGAGTTTCGGCTTTTCCTCTCCGATAAACGATCAATCCATCCAGAAAAAATTCCATGAGCTCATCGCTACAATCGGCATACCCTATTTCATCGTCTTTTTTCAAGAGATTGCTGATATGGGATTGCTCTACTTCATGCTCGGACAACTTAAAAATACTGACTATTTTCGAGTCACTAAGGTCCAGAGTGTAGCGGAGGCTTCGTAACACATCATTATTTGTCACTGTTAACCTCAAGTAAATAAATGACGCACCGCTATCAATGTTGGCACTGTATAGCGTATTTCCATTGCAAAGGATACCCAAATCGCCTTTTATATGCGCTTTGCGGTAAATCTCCGGATAAGTCCCCGTATCGTGGCAATACTTAAATATTCCGTACACAAATTAAGCCGATAACAGTGCCTTGACTCAAGCATTTAGGAGTCGTGATCCCCTTGTGCTTGATGAAGCTTAGCGGCTTCACAGCCGACCTCTATGCTAGGGAGCCTCTGATTAAGTCGCACGGGGTCGCGACGGGGTGTTGCGGGATGCCGGGCACGAAGCGAGGCGCGCGGTGTGGTCATTCCACACAAGCGTCGAGCGACACCGCCCGGCGCCCGCAAAACCCCGTCCCGTAAGGGTTGTGTCAAAAGCCGGCGTCTGCTGCGTTGCGCTCCTTGGCATCGTAGGCTCGCTACGACCGGCGTCGCGCGCCTTGCAGCCCCCGGCTTTTGACGCAACGCGACCCCCGTGCGACTTAATCAGAGGCTCCCTAGCGACTGCATAAACCGCTCCAACTCTTCCGGCAGCGGTGCTTTCAATACAAGCGGCTCTCCCGTCAATGGATGGGCCAGCGTAAGCTGGTAGGCATGAAGAAACATTCGCCTCAAGCCTTTCTTTTGCAATTCCTTGTTTAAATTGAAATCGCCGTATTTATCATCGCCCGCGATAGGAAAACCCAGATGCGCCAAATGGACGCGAATTTGATGAGTCCGGCCCGTTTTTAATTCCGCTTCTAGCAGGCTGAAATCGTGCCAACTCCGCTGCAGCGTAAATATAGTATGCGCCGTTTGACCGTCATCCCGCACCATTACGCGCCGCTCACCATCCTGGGTCAAGAACTTATGCAGGGGAAACTTCACGTGCTGGCGTTCGTTGTGCCATTGCCCTTTAACCAAGCACAAATAGCGTTTATCAACCTGTCCATCGCGCATGGCTTGATGTAGCGCGACCAATGCACTACGCTTCTTGGCCACCAACAAAACACCGGAGGTTTCGCGGTCAAGCCGGTGCACTAATTCGAGGAACTTGGCTTCGGGGAAATCGAAACGCAATTGCTCGATCACACCTTGACTGATCCCGCTGCCACCGTGCACAGCCATCCCCGACGGCTTATCCACCACCAGCAGTGCGTCATCCTGATAAATAATAGCCTTCTGTAAGCGCTCATCGCCCTTCCGCCCTGTTGCGACCGCTGCCTGCGGCTTCTGGGCTAGACGAACTGGCGGAATCCGGATTTTATCTTCCATTTGCAGGCGGTAGTCCGCCGCAATCCGCTTGCTGTTCACGCGCACCTCTCCACCGCGAATTAAACGGTAGATATGGCTTTTAGGTACTCCTTTGAGGTGTTTAATGAGGAAATTATCGATGCGCTGCCCTGCCGCCTCCTCGCCGATAGAAACCCAGGTCACAGATTCTTTGATAAATTCGCTCATTTTACTTATACTTAAGACTTTAAATTTCAGGATAACGATACAAGCGCATACTGCACCCATCGTTATCCATGCCGAGCCCCCAATATGAGCGGGCCGGTGAGCCGACAAGGCGTTGGTTAATTTCGCTCACCAACAAAAATAAAGTAGCGATGGTAAATGATTTACGCGCTCAAAGCACTTAAAGGAATTTTCGATCCCGGCGCCCATTGCGGCGGGACTGACCGACAAACTTGAACTGCCCGGTTATTTTTTACATATATTTATGATGAACAGTCGAAATAACTAGACATTCTAAGCTGCCTCGCACCTTAAGAAGTGCAGCGGTTTGCCTCCCCGTGAATAAGAGCGCGGGAGAACCTAATGAAACGCATGTTGTTTAATGCGACCCAAGCCGAGGAATTGCGGGTCGCCATTGTCGATGGTCAAAAACTAATTGATCTCGATATTGAATCGGCAGGAAAAGAACAACGCAAGAGCAATATCTACAAGGGTGTTATCACCCGCATCGAGCCCAGTCTCGAAGCCGCCTTCGTGGATTACGGAGCCGAACGTCATGGCTTTCTGCCCTTCAAGGAAGTTTCCCGTGTCAATTTTCTGCTTCCGGAAGGCGCGGACATTTCCCGCGTCCGCATCCAGGATGTCCTGAAAGAAGGCCAGGAACTCATCGTTCAGGTGGAGAAGGACGAACGCGGCAACAAAGGGGCTGCGCTCACCACCTTCATCAGCCTCGCCGGCCGTTATCTGGTGCTGATGCCAAACAACCCGCGCGGCGGCGGCGTATCCCGCCGTATCGAGGGTGAAGAGCGCAACGAGTTGCGCGACATCATGGCGCAGCTGGATGTCCCCGCCGGCATGAGCATCATCGCGCGCACCGCAGGTATCGGACGCACCCAGGAAGAGCTGCAGTGGGATCTGAACTACCTGATGCAGCTCTGGCGTGCGATTGAAAGCGCCTCCCAACAGCAAAGCGGCGCCTTCCTGATTTACCAGGAAGGCAGCCTGGTCATTCGCGCCATCCGCGACCTTTTCCAGCCCGACATCGGCGAAATCCTGATCGACACAGAAGCGATCTACGACCAGGCCGTGCAGTTCATGAGCCACGTCATGCCCGGCAACGTGAACAAGGTCAAACTGTACCGGGATGACGTGCCCCTGTTCTCGCGTTTCCAGATCGAGCATCAGATCGAAACCGCGTTTGCCCGGGAAGTCCCCCTGCCCTCTGGCGGCGCCATTGTCATCGACCATACCGAAGCGCTGGTGTCGGTGGACGTCAACTCGGCCCGTGCCACCCGTGGTGCGGACATTGAGCAGACTGCATTCAATACCAACCTTGAAGCCGCCGAGGAAGTGGCGCGCCAGTTGCGCCTGCGCGATCTGGGCGGCCTGGTGGTGATCGATTTCATCGACATGGAAAGCACCCGCAACCAGCGTGAAGTTGAAAACCGCCTGCGTGACGGCCTGCAT
>JAIOJO010000064.1 GCA_019911985.1 Sulfuricellaceae bacterium
AGCGTGCGGTGGCAGTACACGTCGATGAAGTACCGCTGAGCAGCGTGGCGGGACACGTCAGGCTGAGGCTGGCGAGGGTGGCGGTGCTGGCGCTGGTGGTGGCCGAGGCCGCCGTTCTTTGCGCCGAGCAGTTATTCGCCGCGTCGCAGGCGGCTACGCTTAAGTACCCTATCCTTGGCTCACCGATTCATCCGTGTAAAATGGTATGTGGGTTGCCGAAGCACTTCGGTAGCACACACCTCTTAATAACCGCATTCGGTTACATAAAAAATAGCGTTGCCGCGTTGGTAAGGCATGCAGAGTTCGATTTGGATGTACTGAAACTTCGATGATTTTTATTACAAAATCGTATTGAATAATAATAACAGACCATAGCAGGAGTATCAATGCCGACACCCGTCGAAATGAGCCAGCTTATCGCGTTATTCAATGCCGGGCAGTATGCGGAGATGGAAAGTCAGTCGCGCTTGCTACTCGAGCGTTACTCGGATTCCGGGTTTATCTGGAAGGTGTTGGGAACCGCTCTTTTAGTGCAAGGCAAAGAGGCCTTGCCCGCTTTGAGCAAGGCGACGGAACTTTTACCCAACGATGCTCAGGCGCACAACAATCTGGGCAACGCCCTGCGAGATATCGGACAGATTGATGACGCCATAGCGAGCTATAACCGGGCACTGGAAATCAAACCCGATTTCGCCGAGGCGCACGGCAACCTGGGCATTGCCTTGAAAGAGACTGGACAACTCGATAAAGCGGTTTCAAGCTACCGCCGGGCGCTGAAAATCAAACCTGATTTCGCTATGACGCGTGACAACCTCGGCAGTGCCTTAAAAGACCTTGGGCAGTTCGATGACGCTATAAACAACCACCGGCGAGCACTGGAAATTCAACCCGATTTCGCTGAAGCGCACAATAATCTTGGCATTGCCTTGAAAGAGACCGGGCAACTCGATAAAGCGGTTTCAAGCTACCGCCGGGCGCTGGAAATCAAATCCGATTTTACCGTGGCGCACCTCAACCTGGGTCTTGCCTTGCAGGACATCGGGCAAATCGACGACGCCATGGCGAGCTATCGCCGGGCTTTGGAAGTCCAACCCGGCTTCGCCGAGGCGCACCTCAACCTCGGTCTTTGCTTGCTGGAGATAGGGCAGTATTCCGAAGCATGGACGGAATATGAATACCGCTGGGAGGGGGCCAACCCGAAGCTGCCACCGCGTCCTGCCATCCCCCTGCCGCAGTGGACAGGGCAGCAGCCCTCCTCCGACGACCGTTTGTTGGTTCTTGAGGAGCAGGGAATGGGTGACAGGTTGCAGTTTGCTCGTTATCTACCGCTGGCGGCAGACTGCTTTGCGAGGAAGGTCAGTTGTGTTATTGGTATGCCTTTGCAGGCTTTGTTCCAGCGCTCGTTTCCAGACGTGGAGATATTGGATGCAGTTCCTACGGATTTAAGCCCCTGGCAATGGCAGTGCCCTTTGCTTTCCCTGCCTTTGGCATTTGGCACCACCTTGGAAACCATTCCCAAGCCAGTGCCTTATTTGCTTCCCGACCCGGTTCGAGCGGCTTTCTGGCAGGCCCGAATCGCCGGTCTCAATCTGCCGCTATCCACGCGCAAGATCGGCGTGGTGTGGAAAGCAGGGAAGGCCATGAAAAATGCGCCCCTGCGCAGCCTCGAGCTGCAGCAACTGGCGCCCTTGCTGAACGTGCCCGGCTGCGCCTGGTTCAGCCTGCAGAAAGAGCCCGACCCGGAGAAGGCCGCGTGGGTGGCCTCCGGCAAACTCATAGACTGGGCCGACGCATTCGGCGATTTCGACGACACGGCCGCGCTGGCGGTGAACCTGGATCTGGTTATTTCGGTGGATACGTCCGTCGCCCATCTTGCCGGCGGATTGGGCCTGCCGGTCTGGCTGTTCAACCGCCATGCCAGCGAATGGCGCTGGATGCGCCACCGGGATGACAGCCCGTGGTATCCCACGATGCGCCTCTTCACCCAGAAAACAGCGGGGGAGTGGGATGAGGTGGTGAAGTGCATGGCCGCTGAGTTGATGGGTGCGCCGCAGTAAGTATCCACCGGCAGAGCCGGGGGCTTTAGCTTGTGAGCCGCTCGAAGCGGCCCCAATTCTTTTGGGCCACCATGCAGGTGGCTAATCAGCGCCACAGGTCCCTCTGGCCCAATCGCTTATCTTCCTTCTCCTGGTTTTGATAAACCCGATAACCTGTGGCACCGCATACTTCGGCGGAATCGCAATCATCAATGTGGACGTGATCCGGCATCAAGTGCCCCTCCTCTATCCGACTCTCCTTCTGCATGGCCAGTTTGCGGAACACCTCACCCAGATACCTCCTCAGATCTTCGTACAACGCCATTCTTCGGCACTTGGGTATGAATACCACGTGATATTTGCACTCCCACTTCGAGTGGTTTAGGCTTTCAATCTCGTCCCTCGTAAAACTCCTTTTCGTTTGCTTGGCGGCTCACGATCAGAAGTTTCTCGATGGACTCGCCTCATTGTCAAACTTTAACTGCCTCCCCGGCAGAGCCGAGGGGTCTCCCTTGGTAGGCTAGCTACGACGTTGGGCTTACTCCCCTCTCCCGCGTGCGGGAGAGGGGCCGGTGGAGAGGGAAAATCCCCCTCTGCGCCGCCGAGTAGCGCAGACAAGCCGGAGGAAGTCGGCTGAGGGTGTCTGAGCGCAGCGAGTTCCTCAGCCGCCCGGCTTGGCGAGCAACGCAGGGAACCCCGAAGGGGCGGCGTAGCGGGGCCGCCCCCCGTCCTAAATCAATCCGCGCGTAGCGCACAAAACCACTCGACAATGGGAACTAAGCCTCCCATCCTCTCTCGTCCTAATAGGCAATCTGAGGTAAAGTAACGCTCGCGTCGGGAACAGCCCGGCCGCTTCACGAAAAACGCTACAGGACACGCCGCGCCCCATGTATTACGAATTTTTCGGACTCAACGACGCCCCCTTCAAGATCACCCCCAACCTCGGGCTTTTCTACTCCGGCAGCAACCGCGGCGCGATACTCGACGCGCTGCAATACGTGATAAGCAGCGGCGAGGGCATTATCAAAGTCATCGGCGAAGTCGGCAGCGGAAAAACCATGCTCTGCCGCATGCTGGCCGACAGGCTGCCCGACAGCATCGCCACCGTCTACAT
>JAIOJO010000065.1 GCA_019911985.1 Sulfuricellaceae bacterium
CGAAGGCATTCATCAGCAAAACGGCGAAAGCCACGCCATCGGGGTAGCCGCCTAGAACCCGGATGACATAGGTCAAAATACCGATGCCGCAGCCGAAGAGCAGCTTGCCGCGGGGCGTCGTGGCACCCGTGACCGGATCCGTGGCAATAAAGAAGGCGCAAAGGAGCGTACCTCCGCTGAGCAAATGGAACCATGGGGCGGCATAGCGTGTGGCATCGCTGAAATAAAATAGGCTTGCCACGACGAACAAACTGCCGAGAAAAGCCGTTGGAATATGCCAGGTGATCACGCGGACGCGTAAGAGATACAGCCCGCCCAGCAGGTACATCAGGGAAACCCAAGCGGAACTGGTGCCGACGCGCAGATTGAAAACCGGCATTTTCATGATTTCGGCGACGGGGAGGCGTTGATGCAACTGTGTTTTTAACGTGTCCAAGGGCGTAGCCATGTTGATGGCGTCAACCTGCAGGCCGGCTGGCAAGCTGCCGTTCCACACGTACTGTAGCGCATCGCTCAAATCCAGGTGCGCGCTAGCCAAGGAAAGAGGGGCGGGCCAATGCGTCATTTGCGCCGGGAAGGAAACCATGAGGACGGCAAAACCGACCATGGCCGGATTGAACAGGTTATTGCCCAGTCCGCCATAAAGGTGCTTGGCGACAATGATGGCGAAGGCCGTGCCGAGCACGATCAGCCACCAGGGCGCTAATGGCGGTAGCGACAGCGCCAGCAGCAAAGCGGTCACCAGGGCGCTGCCGTCGAGCAGGAAGGGTTTGATCGGATAGGCGCGCAGGCGCAGCATCAATGCTTCCGCGGCCAGGGCGGTGAGGCTGGCGAGAAACAAGTTGATCAAGATGGCGAAACCGAAAACATAGACATAGACGAATATGCCAGGCAGCAGCGCCGCGCTCACTTTAAGCATGATAGAGCTGACGCTAGTCTGGGTCGTGGCGTGCGAAGAAGTCATCGAGGCGTTTCCGTTTTCATTCAGTTGGATGTTGCCGAATCCGTATCGTTCGGGATTTCGGCATTATGAGGCGCGGCTCGGCGGGCCTCTATTTGATCGATTTCATGTTGGGCTTGAGGGGGAAGGTTTTCTACGTTTTTGGGAACAACGGCGGCCTTTTTTGCCTTGGCTCGTTCCAGTGCGGCTTGAATGGCCGCCTTCTTGGCATCGCTGTCCGACGGGGCGGTACCGGCTGCTTTAGCGTGCTTGGCCATCTTTTCCGCTTTTTCCCGCTCCAACCGGAGCTGGCGGAATTCATGCCGTTGGCGGGCTGCATCCGCCGCTTCTTTTTCTTTTTCCCGCGCCCAGATTTCGCTTTTGGCAAAGCGGAAGTAGTGCACCAAGGGGATATGGCTAGGGCAAACATAATCGCAGCAAGCGCATTCGATGCAGTCAAAAAGGTCATATTCCTGCGCTTTGCCGAAATTTTTGCCGCAGGCAAACCAGTATAACTCGAAAGGGCCGAGATCCATGGGGCAGGCGTCGGCACAACGGGTGCAGCGGATACAAGGCAAGGCTGGCGGTGGGGGGGCTTGTAATTGCTCGGAAAGGGCCAGGATACAGTTACTCGCCTTGACCAGCGGCACGTCGAGAGACGGCAGTGGAACACCCATCATGGGCCCACCCATGAGGTAGCGTTTGGTGTCGGGCAAGACGCCTCCCGCCAGGGCGATTAAATGGTGCAGGGGCGTTCCGACGAGTGCCTCGAAATTGCGCGGCTGCCGCACGTTGCCGGTAACGGTAACGATACGCGATATCACGGGCTCGCCTAGATTGACGGCGCGGTGTATGGAATAGGCTGTGGCAATGTTGGTGCAGACCACGCCGACATTGAAGGGGCGCACCCCCACCGGAACTTCCTTGCCGGTTAAGACTTTGATTAATTGTCTCTCGCCGCCGCCGGGATAAATGGTCGGGATGGCGGCGACTTCAATTCCGCAACCCTGTGACGCGGAACGTAGGGCGGCTATGGCCTCCGGTTTATTGTCTTCGATTCCAACGATGATTTCTTGGGGGCCGAGGAGATAGCGCAGGATGTCGATACCCTTAACGATGTCGGCTGCGCGTTCGCGCATCAGCATGTCGTCGCTGCTAATCCACGGTTCGCATTCCGCGCCATTGAGAATCAGTGTTTGCAGTTTGTATTGCTGTGGATCCAATTTTACATGGCTAGGGAATACCGCACCGCCTAATCCGACCACTCCGGCCGCTTTAAGCCGGGATAAAAGCTCGCCGCGTTCAGCCGTCCGGTAGTCGAGTGGCGAATGTTCCACCCAGCGGTCGTCGCCATCCACCTCGATGACGACAGCCAACTGCGGAATGCCGGAGGGGTGAGGTATGGCATGTGGCTCAAGGGCGACGACTCGACCGGAGCTGGAGGCATGGATAGCCGCGGAAATGGCGCCTTCCGGTTGCCCGATTACTTGCCCTTTAAGCACGAGATCGCCAGGCTCAACCAAGGGCTGTGCAGGAGTGCCGATATGCTGAATGAGCGGGATAACCAGTTTGGGAGGAAGCGGCGCCAGTGCGATCGGCAATTGCGTCGATTCGAGTTTGTGCTGGGGCGGATGGATGCCGCCATGGAAGGTATGCAGTATCCGCTTCATGAGGCGGCCTTGCCATGTGGAATTCGGGTGATCTCTGCCACAGGGTAGTCCCATTTCCAGTTGTTGACGCCCAGTGCGATAGGTTCCATGCGGATGCATTCAACCGGGCAAGGTGGAACGCAGAGTTCGCAACCGGTGCATTGATCGGCAATGATGACATGCATTTGCTTGGCGGCCCCGACTATGGCGTCCACCGGACAGGCTTGGATGCACAAGGTGCAGCCGATACACAAAGGCTCATCGATTACTGCCACGGATTTTGGCTTCGGTTGTGCTTGATCTTCACCGAAAGGCTTGAACTCGACTCCCAATAAATCGGCCAGGCGGTGTATGCCTTCTTCTCCGCCAGGTGGGCAGCGGTTGATTTCGGCTTCGCCGTGGGCAATCGCTTCGGCATAAGGCCGGCAGCCGGGAAAACCGCATTGGCCGCATTGCGTTTGCGGCAGGATGGCGTCGATTCTTTCGACCAGGGGGTTGCCTTCCACCTTGAATTTGATCGCGGCGTAGCCGAGAACGGTGCCGATGACGGCGGCCAATAGAGCCATCACCGCTAAAGCGATCAGCATAGGGTGCTCTTTAGCGCGAGAGGGAGGACTATTGTGTCAAGCAGGGAGAACCGCAAATATCTCATTTCACCAATCCGGAAAAACCCATGAATCCCAAGCTGAGAAGCCCAGCCGTGACCATGGCGATGGCCGATCCTTTGAAATGGAGAGGGACATCCGCTGCCTCAAGACGTTCGCGCATGGCGGCAAAGGCCACTAGCGCAAGGGAAAACCCGATGGCACCGCCCATCCCGAAAAAGAGGGATTCGATAAAGTTATGATTGCTTTGCACATTGAGCAGGGCGATACCCAGTACCGCGCAATTAGTGGTAATCAGCGGTAAATAAATGCCCAGCACTTGGTACAAAATCGGGCTGACTTTATGGATGAACATTTCGGTAAATTGGACGATACCGGCGATTACGACGATGAACGAAAGCGTGCGCAAGTAAATCAGGTCCGGCCCGAGCAGATACTGGTTTATCAGATAGCTGGAGCCGGATGCCACGGTTAGAACGAAGGTGGTAGCGGCGCCCATGCCGATAGCCGCTTCCAGTTTTTTGGAAACACCGAAAAAAGGGCATAAGCCCAGCATTTTGGTGAGCACGATGTTGTTCACCAAGATCGTGCCGATGAGGATCAGAAGATAGTTTTCCATTGGGTCTTTCAGCCGCCTTCCGGGAAGGAAATTATCACGCTAGAAGAGCTGCGGCGCAATGACGGCGCGTTGTGTCGCTCATGCCTGCGCTGCTTGTTCCGGCGGAAGGTAGGGGTAGCCGAGATCGTCGGCGACATTGGACTGGGTTACATGGCCACGGTAGAGGTTTAAGCCCTTGCGCAGTGCGGCGGAGTTGCTCAGCGCCTGTACCGTGCCTTGAGAGGCCAGTTGGAGCAGAAAAGGGAGGGTTGCGTTGGTCAGCGCCTGGGTCGAGGTGCGGGCGCAGGCCGCCGGAATGTTGGTGACGCAATAGTGGACGACGCCTTCTTCGACATAAGTCGGCTCGGAGTGGGTCGTGGGGCGCGAGGTTTCGGCGCAGCCGCCTTGATCGATGGCGACATCGACCAGTACCGAGCCCTTTTTCATGTTCCGAATAATATCCCGGCTCAATAGTTTGGGCGCACGTTTGCCGGGAATCAGCACCGATCCAATGAGCAAGTCGGCCTCACGGGCCAGTTCCTCTATCGTGTGGGGTTCCGAGTAGCGTGTGCCGATACGCCCGCCAAAGACTTCATCGAGATGACGCAAGCGCATCAGATTGGTATCCAGCAGGATTACATCGGCCCCCAAGCCTAGCGCCATCTGGGCGGCATGGGTTCCGACTGTTCCGGCGCCGATTATGAGCACACGGCCGGGGGCGGTGCCCGGCACGCCGCCCAACAAGACGCCGCGTCCGCCGTTGGCTATATGCAGCGAATTCGCTCCGACTTGCGTGGCGATGCGGCCAGCTACTTCCGACATCGGCATCAGCAAAGGCAGCAGCCCCGATTCCTCGACGGTTTCATAGGCGATGCCGATAATTTTTCGCTGCACCAGTTGGGCGGTCAGTTCGGCATCGGCCGCCAAGTGAAGATAGCAAAACAGGGTTTGGCCCTCTTGCAACAGAGCTAACTCGTCGGCCTGCGGTTCTTTAACTTTGACAACGAGCGGACAAGCGTAAACATCGGCTGCCGTGGGAACAATATTCGCGCCAACGGAGGCATAGGCTTCGTCGGGAAAACCGATGGATTCCGCCGCTCCGCTTTGCACTCTGACGGTGTGGCCCGCCAAGCGCAGAGCGCGGACGCCCGCAGGCGTGACGCCAACTCGGTATTCGTGATTTTTGGTTTCCTTGGGTACGCCGATCAACATGATTTCGCTTGCGCCAATTCCCGGCAGATTTCACCGATCAATTTTGGCCCGCGATAGATCAGGCCGCTATAAAGTTGCACTAGGCTCGCTCCGGCGCGCATTTTTTCTTGTGCATCCAGCGAGTCCATAATGCCGCCCACGCCGATAATCGGTACTTTGCCTTGCAGTGCTAGGCTGAGTTGTTTAACCACGGATGTGGACTGGACGCGCAGCGGTGCGCCGCTTAGGCCACCGGCCTCCTGGCCGTGAGGAAGGGTTTCCACGCCTTGGCGCGACAAGGTGGTATTGGTGGCGATGACGCCGTCGATCCCGTGCTTCAATAGTTGGTCGGCGATTTGGATGATTTCTACTGTATCGAGATCGGGCGCAATTTTTAGCACGAGCGGCACATAGCGGCTATGAGCGTTGGCCAGCTTGGTTTGCTCCGATTTCAACTCGATCAGTAAACGATCCAGTTCCTCGGCCTGTTGTAGCTGACGCAGATTTTTGGTGTTGGGCGAGGAGATGTTGACGGTGATATAGCTGGCATAGGGATAAACCTTGCGCAGGCCAATGAGATAGTCTTCGTTGGCACGCTCCATGGGCGTGTCGAAATTTTTCCCGATGTTGATGCCGAGGATGCCGCGATAGCGGGATCTTTTGACGTTTTCCACAAGCCGATCTACGCCTGCATTGTTGAAGCCCATGCGATTAATGATCGCGTCGGCTTCGGGCACGCGGAAGAGGCGGGGCTTGGGATTGCCGGGCTGCGGACGCGGCGTGACAGTGCCGATTTCAATAAACCCAAAACCCAGGGTAGCCAAGGCATCGAGATAATCGCCATTTTTGTCCAATCCGGCCGCCAATCCTACCGGATTAGGAAATTGCAAGCCCATAATGCTTACAGGGCACTCTGGGATACGCGGCGAGAATAGACGGGCAATGCCGATGTCGTGCACGGCTTTGAGCGCGGATAAAGCCATTCCATGAGCCATTTCGGCATCAAGACGAAAAAATAAGGGGCGTAGCAATTTGTACATGATGTAGGACATTATATCGTCTGCTTGCCATTTCGCTGCGTTTTCCTGGCAGGCAAGCGAGTTGGTTTTATCGGTAAGGGTGACCAACCAGCTTTATTTTAAATCCCCCAAACCGGTAGATGATTGCCTGAATAGGCCCGATTAACATGAATGACATCGAAATGTGGCATTATTTACAGGTTTTGAGCTGGGTCATTAGAATGGCTTGATTGGATGTAGATAAAGCTTTTGGCCGTGCCGTAACAGGAAAATGCGCTTAACATTTTATTACTTTACTTTAAAGAGGTCGCAATGCAACTTAAGGGTTCAAAAACAGAAGAAAATCTGAAAGACGCTTTTGCCGGCGAATCACAGGCGAATCGTCGCTACCTGTATTTTGCCGCTAAGGCCGATATTGAAGGCCAGAATGACGTAGCCGCTGTATTTCGCTCGACGGCTGAAGGCGAAACTCGACACGCTCACGGTCACCTAGAGTACTTGGAAGTTTGCGGGGACCCGGCTACCGGCTTGCCTATCGGAGCGACTCGCGACAACCTTAAAGCAGCCATTGCGGGCGAGACCCGCGAATATACCGATATGTATCCGGGCATGGCTAAAATTGCGCGTGAAGAAGGCTTCGGCGAAATTGCAGATTGGTTCGAAACTTTGGCCAAAGCCGAGCGCTCACATGTCAACCGTTTCCAAAAGGCGTTGGATGCACTGACAGACTAGATCGTTTACGGGGAGCGTTTGCGCAGGTCGCTTCCCGTATAGCCTTTGTTGCGGGCAAGTTTTTGGCGGGCACTCCCTATGCGCTCAACCAAGCGGCGATAGAGGCTTGCCGCCTGAGTCTTTAAGTGCAAGATATCGCGGCTTAGGATGCCGCTAAAACGGCAATTTCGCGTTTGGCACGGCAGCCAACAGTAGGGCGCGAAAATCATTTTCAATTCGTTGCAGTGCGGCGTCGGTATCGGCCTCGAAACGTAGAACGATAACCGGTGTGGTGTTCGATGCGCGCGCCAGGCCGAAACCGTCGGGGTATTCCACGCGCAATCCATCGATGGTGATGATT
>JAIOJO010000066.1 GCA_019911985.1 Sulfuricellaceae bacterium
TGGGGTTATAGGATACTTTAGCCTTTTCTAATATCTGGATGCTTCCCTCGCATGTTTAGACGCCTACGCGAAGATATATCGGTCGTTTTCGAACGCGACCCGGCCGCGCGCTCGTCTTGGGAGGTGCTCACCCTGTATCCCGGCGTGCATGCCTTGCTGCTGCATCGCTTGGCCCATCGGCTCTGGGCGCGAAAGTTCAAATGGCTGGCGCGCCTGGTGTCGTTCCTCGGGCGCTGGTTCACCGGCATTGAAATCCATCCCGGCGCGACCATCGGGCGGCGCGTCTTTATCGACCACGGCATGGGTGTCGTGGTGGGCGAAACGGCCGAAATCGGCGACGACTGCACCCTCTATCATGGCGTGACCCTGGGCGGCACCTCCTGGAAAGAAGGCAAGCGCCACCCCACGCTTTGCGCGGGCGTGGTGGTCGGAGCCGGCGCCAAGATACTGGGTCCGCTGACAGTCGGGCGCGGGGCCAAAATCGGCTCCAACGCCGTGGTAGTGAAAGACGTGCCGGAAAATGCCACGGCGGTGGGAATCCCGGCGCGTATTCTAGACCCGGATCAACTCAAGCGGCGCGAGCGGCAGGCGCAGAAAATCGGCTTTTCCGCCTATGCGATCAGCGAGGACATGAACGACCCTGTGGCCAAGGCGGTGCATGCCTTGCTCGACCACAGCGTCACGGTGGATCACCGCATCGAGGCGATTATGCAGCAGTTGCAGGCGCTTGGAGCCGGCGCGCTGGAAGAGCCGCCCGAGCGGCTTGAATTCGACGTGAACTATCTCAACAAAATAGTTGACTAAATTACTAAGACTTAATATAGTGCATTCAGTCAAAACGATTGCACACAATGTCTGGGAGACGGGAACATGCGCTTGACAACCAAAGGACGATTCGCCGTAACGGCAATGCTGGATTTGGCGCTACGCAACGGCGAAGGGCCGGTGACCTTGGCGGGCATCAGCGAGCGCCAGCAAATTTCGCTATCGTATTTGGAGCAGCTTTTCGGCAAATTGCGCCGTTACGGCTTGGTGGAGAGTGTGCGCGGCCCCGGCGGCGGTTATTTTTTGGCGCATGACCTGGACAAGATCGTCGTAGCGGACATCATTCGAGCGGTGGATGAATCGATAGACGCGACGCGTTGCGGCGGCGAGGCGAATTGCCACGACAACAAGCCCTGCATGACGCACGAGTTATGGATGACCTTGAATTGCAAGATATACGAGTACCTCAATTCGGTTAGCCTGGCGCAACTGGTCGCCGGGCAGAACGCCCAGGATCAAGAGGGGGCTGCGGATAAGGGCCATGCCTTGAAGGCTCCGTTGGGGAAAATGGTTTCCGCCTAGCGGCATGGGCCCGGTCTACCTCGACCATAACGCCACTACGCCTCTTGCACCGGCGGTATGGGCGGCGATGCAGCCTTATTTCGAGCGTTGGTACGGTAACCCGTCAAGCCGGCATGAATTCGGACGGATGGCTCGAAGCGCGGTAGACGAGGCGCGGGAAAAGGTAGCCGACGCGGTTGGCGCCCATCCTTCTCAGGTGATTTTCACCAGCGGCGGAACCGAGGCCAATAATTTGGCCTTAAAGGGCACGGCGGCCTGCTTGCTGCCTTCCCAGTTGCTGGTAAGCGCGATTGAGCATCCTTGCGTCGCCCAGCCGGCGCGGGAATTGCAAGCGCAGGGCTGGCACTTGCGCCGCCTCGCCGTGACTGACGCGGGCGAAGTCGATAGGGCCGATCTGGAGGAGGCCTTGCGGCAGCCGACGGGACTGGTGTCGGTGATGTTGGCCAATAACGAAACCGGTGTGCGGCAGAACGTCGCGGCGCTGTCCGAATTGGCCCGCTGCGGCGGCGCGCTGGTTCACACCGATGCGGTGCAGGCCTTGGGCAAGATCGAGGTCGACTTCCGCGCCTTGGGCGTGGATTTGATGACTTTGTCGGCCCACAAAATTTACGGTCCCAAGGGCGTAGGCGCACTGATCGCGGACAAGGCCGTGGAGCTGAAGCCGCTGCTGAGCGGCGGCGGACACGAACGCGGCCTGCGGGCCGGAACCGAAAATGTGCCGGCTATCGTCGGCTTCGGCGCGGCGTGCGAAGCCGTGTACCATTTGCTGGCGCAGAGCGAAAGCGCTTTGCGCGACCGGCTCGAAACCGGCTTGCGGGTTCTGGGGGCGGTGATTTTCGGTGCGGCGGCCGAGCGTTTGGCGAATACCAGTTTTTTCGCCTTCCCCGCCATCGACGGGGAAACCCTGGTGATGGCCTTGGACCGGGCCGGTTTTGCGGTGGCAAGCGGATCGGCTTGCTCCAGCGACAGCGCCGAACCGAGTGCGGTACTATTGGCAATGGGGGTGGCGCCGGGGCTGGCGAAAGGCGCGGTGCGGGTTAGCTTGGGAGCGGGCAATACGCCCGAGCAGATAGATGGATTTTTAGCAACGCTGCAGCAAGAACTGCGGCGGCTGCGGACGTACCAGGCGGTCATCGGCTGAACATTGCCGTGGTTTAAATTGTGAATCAGCAGTGTTGGAGAAAAGCATGCTTAAGTTACCGATTTATATGGATTACTCTGCGACTACCCCGGTTGATCCGCGGGTGGCGGAGCTGATGATTCCTTATCTTACGGAAAAATTCGGCAATCCTGCCAGCCGTTCCCATGCTTTCGGCTGGGAAGCGGACAAGGCGGTGGAAAATGCCCGCGAGCAAGTGGCGGCACTGGTGAACGCCGATCCCAAGGAAATTGTTTGGACGTCCGGCGCGACCGAGTCCGACAACCTGGCGATCAAGGGCGTAGCCGAATTCTACAGCGGCAAAGGCAAGCACTTGATCACCGTGCGCACAGAGCACAAGGCGGTGCTGGACCCGATGCGCAACCTGGAACGTTACGGCTACGAAGTCACTTATCTCGACCCGGAGCCGAACGGCCTGTTGGATTTGGAGGCCTTCAAGGCCGCCATACGCCCTGACACGATTCTCGCCTCGGTAATGTTGGTCAACAACGAAATCGGCGTGATCCAGGACATTGCCGCCATCGGCGAAGTGTGCCGCGACAAGGGCGTGATTTTCCACGTCGACGCCGCGCAAGGCACCGGAAAAGTGCCTATCGACCTGAAACAGTCGAAAGTCGATTTGATGTCTTTTTCCGCCCACAAGACTTATGGCCCCAAAGGCATCGGCGCGCTGTATGTGCGGCGCAAGCCGCGTATCCGCCTGGAAGCGCAAATGCATGGCGGCGGCCACGAGCGCGGCATG
>JAIOJO010000067.1 GCA_019911985.1 Sulfuricellaceae bacterium
GTAAATGGGTTCATTTAGCATTTGGCATTGGTTGATCGTGTTGGTTATCTTCGGCACCAAGAAACTGCGCAATGTCGGCAGCGATTTGGGCGGGGCGGTGAAAAACTTCAAGGAGGCGATGAAGGAAGGGGAAAAGGAACCCGCGCAACTGGATTCCCACGGCCAGGGGCAAACCATCGAAGGCGAAGTGAAGGAGAAGGTGAAGTCCTAAGCGGCTTCCCTCTTTATACGGACTACCTCAGACTATGTTCGATATCGGTTTTTCGGAATTGCTGGTCATCGGCGTGGTGGCGCTGGTGGTAATCGGGCCGGAGCGCCTGCCTAAAGTGGCGCGCACCGCCGGCCTGCTGCTTGGACGCATGCAGCGCTACGCCGCCCAAGTGAAGGCGGAGGTCGATCGCGAAATGAAACTGGAGGAGTTGCATAAGCTGCAAGATCAGTTCCGCCAAGCCGATGCGACGGCCCGGCATGTGATCCTGGAAGAAAAGCAGGGTATCGAGCAGCAGGTTCAAGCCCTGGGTGAATCCGTTCACGCCGAGCCCGGCCATGTTCCACCGGCGCCGGACAAATCGCCTTCCCTTACGGAAACGCCGGCCGCGCCGGGCGAAAAACAGGTTTAAAACGGCGCCATGAACGACGAGCTAGCGGGCGCGACCGAATCCTTGATTACGCATTTGCTGGAATTGCGTACCCGTTTGATCCGTTCGATGATCGCCGTCGGACTGATATTCGTCGCGCTATTCCCTTTCGCCTCGAAGCTCTACGCGCTGCTGGCAAGGCCTCTTCTGGCGGCCCTGCCCAAGGGCGGGCAGATGATCGCCACCGAAGTCACCACGCCCTTTCTCGTGCCGATGAAAGTGGCGATGATGACGTCCTTCGTGATCGCGCTGCCTTACGTGATGTATCAATTGTGGGCTTTTGTCGCGCCGGGCTTGTATGCCCATGAAAAACGGCTCGCCGCGCCGCTGGTCGCCGCCAGCACCTTCTTGTTTCTGTGCGGCATGGCTTTCGCTTACTTCCTGGTGTTTCCCACGGTTTTCCACTTTATTACCGCTACCGCGCCTCAAGGGGTGGCGGTGATGACCGACATCAACAAGTATTTGGATTTTGTGCTGACCTTGTTCATGGCTTTCGGCGTCACCTTCGAGGTGCCGATAGCCGTTGTGTTGCTGGTGCGTATGGGTTTTGTCAGCACGGCTAAGCTCAAGGAAATCAGGCCCTATGTGTTTGTTGGCGCGTTTGTTGTCGGCGCGGTTTTTACGCCGCCGGATATCGTCTCCCAGTTCATGCTGGCGATACCGCTGTGGCTGCTGTATGAATTGGGTATTTGGGCGTCCGTGCTGATTGCGCGTCCGGTCGAGGGGGACGCCTACCAGCCCCTCAGCGAAGACGAGATGGAGCGAGAGCTGGACGCCATCGAGGTAAGGCAGAAGAATAGCGGCGAATAAGGCTTGCCCGAAAATTCGGCGCTATGTTGGAGTATAGAGCGCAGGCCAAGGAATAAGGCCGGCGCTGGTGCGTTTCACTACAAGCGGTTTGCGATTCCACACATTCGCGGCCCCGCTCCTCGTGTTTTACATCCATCGCGGATTAGCGGTCAAGGCTGCGTCTATGTGGGTTCTCTCAGTCGGCTGGTTTTATTCGCTTGGCCGGGCGGTGGGCGGCGGACGTTTGCCGATTTTGATCCGCAACTCGAGTTCGGACCGATTGCGCCGCACGGCGAATTCGGCCGTGCTGCCGGGGGCGAGCGCCGAGATCATGTTCAATAGGGCCGAGGAGTCGTTTACGGCCTTGCCGTTTACCCTGAGCAAGATGTCCCCCGGCTTCATGCCTGCCCGATCCGCTGGGCCGCTACGAAGAACGCCGCCGATTAAGGTTCCCTGGGCAGACGGAAAATTGAGCGCCTGAGCGAGTTCCGGAGTGATGTCCTGCATCTCCACACCGATCCAGCCGCGCGTGACGCTGCCATGCTGGATAATCTGCTCCATCACTTTTTTGGCAATGCTGACCGGTATGGCGAATCCGATCCCCAGCGAACCGCCGCTGCGGGAATAGATCGCGCTGTTGATGCCCACCACGTTGCCGGCTTCGTCTATGAGACCACCGCCGGAATTGCCCGGGTTGATGGCGGCATCGGTTTGGATGAAGTTTTCGAAGGTATTGATGCCCAGGTGGGAGCGCCCCAGAGCGCTGACGATACCCATCGTGACCGTCTGCCCGACGCCGAAGGGATTGCCGATCGCCAGCACCACGTCGCCTACCTCAAGCTTCTCCGACTGGCCGAAGGTGGCGAAAGGGAGATTGGGCAAGTCGATTTTAAGTACCGCCAAGTCGGTATCGGGGTCGCCGCCGACAATGCGAGCGGACGCGCTGCGTCCGTCGCCTAGCGCCACTTCGATTTCATCGGCGGACTCGACCACATGGTGATTGGTCAGGATATAACCTTGGGAGCTGACGATCACACCCGAACCCAAGCTCGATACGCGCTGTGGCATGGCATCGAGTTGCTCGCCAAAGAAACGGCGGAACAGCGGATCGTCTAGTAAAGGGTTGCGCGGCGCGCGTGTTTCCTTGCTGGTATAGATGCTGACCACGGCCGGCATGGCTCTTTTGACGGCACGGCTGTAGGATTGAACCTGGGCAACGCGTTGCGGCGCTTGGGCTTCCTGAACCGTAACGGTGCCGCCGCCTTCTTGCGGCGTGGGATGCCAGTAGGAGAGGGCGAACAACACAGCTAAGCTGATTGTTACGGTTTGTGCGAAAATAAGCCAAAGTTTACGCATGGTGCGTTTATGGGCAGTTGTTGACAAGGTTGCGAGTGGCTCTGAAGAGGCGTGCCATTCTGTTGAAAGCTTGAACCGAACTATGTTGCTATACGACCTGGAAAATTATACCGGACAACTGCTGGCAACGGCGGATTTCCACGATTACTGTCCCAACGGCTTGCAGGTGGAAGGGCGTAGCGAGGTGCGCTCGCTGGTGAGCGGCGTGTCGGCCGGCTTGGATTTGCTGCAGGCGGCTTTGGCTCTGGGCGCTGACGCGGTGTTGGTGCACCACGGCTATTTCTGGAAAAACGAGGATCCCTGTGTGGTCGGCGTCAAGCGGCGGCGCCTGGAGCTGTTGCTGCGTCACGATATTAGCCTGCTGGCCTACCATCTCCCTCTGGATGCCCATCCCGGATTGGGTAACAACGCGCAACTGGCGGCGATGCTGGGCTTGGTGGATGAGGGCGGCTTCGAGGAGCAGAATATCGGGCGTCACGGTGTGCTGGAGCGCCCGCAGACTTTGGCCGAATGGACCGCTTTGGTGGCCGGCCAATTGCAGCGCGCTCCCCTGGTGATCGGTGACGAGAGCCGGCTCATTCGCCGCGTTGCCTGGTGTAGCGGCGGAGCGCAAGATTATTTCACCGAAGCGGTAAAGCTGGGCGTGGATGCTTTCCTCACCGGTGAAATATCCGAGCACAACGTACATCTTGCGCGAGAGTCCGGCGTGGCTTTCATCAGCGCCGGGCACTACGCGACCGAGCGTTATGGCGTGCAGGCATTGGGCGATCATTTGGCACGTCATTTCGGCCTGCAGCACCAGTTTGTCGATGTGCCCAATCCCGTTTAAAAAGTTGTTCCTAAAGAAAAAATAATTTATTCGAATGGCGTCATGGCTTGCGGGCTATGCGCATTTCCGGCAGGAAATCCGCTCCCGTAAAAGTCCGCGTTGAGCATTCCGAAGCGCCATGCGTGGCAGTCTATTTAGACTTAAAATAAGCCAAATTTTCACGAGGGGCTTAAGTTTCCGCTGAAAACGGGTTACAATGCGACGGTTTAATTTTGGCTACCTTCTACAGGAAATTGGGCTATGAGCAATGACGCAGTAGATCGCAATAAACGGCGGTTTCTAGTTGCCGCGACAACCGCCATGGGTGGCGTGGCCGCAGCAGCAGTGGCTGTTCCCTTTGTATCCAGCATGTTACCCAGCGAGCGCGCCAAAGCGGCCGGTGCCCCGGTGGAGGTCAACATCAGCAAAGTCGAGCCGGGCATGCTCCTGGCCGTCGAGTGGCGCGGCAAGCCGGTATGGGTGGTAAACCGCACCAAGGAAATGCTGGATATGTTGTCTAAGCACGACGACAGGCTGGTGGACCCCACCTCGGATCAGCCGCAGCAACCCGAGTATTGCAAAAATCCAACGCGCTCGATCAAGCCCCAGTACCTCGTAGCGGTAGGTATCTGCACCCACCTCGGCTGCTCGCCGACCTACCGCAAGGATGTAGCGGCGGCGGATCTCGGCGCCGATTGGCCCGGCGGCTTCTTCTGCCCCTGCCACGGTTCCCGTTTCGACCTGGCGGTGCGCGTATTTAAAGGCTCTCCGGCCCCGACCAACCTGGTCATTCCTCCGTATAAATATCTCAGTGATACCCGCCTTTTAATTGGCGACGACAGTAAGGGAGCCTAATCGATGAATAGCATGACCCGTCTGCTTGGTTGGATTGACGACCGCTTTCCTCTGACGTCCAACTGGAAAACGCATCTATCCGAGTACTATGCGCCGAAGAATTTCAATTTCTGGTATTTCTTCGGTTCTCTTGCGCTGTTGGTTTTGGTTATCCAAATCGTCAGCGGCATTTTCCTGACTATGAACTACAAGCCGGATGCAAACCTGGCCTTCGCCTCGGTCGAATACATCATGCGTGATGTGCACTGGGGCTGGTTGATCCGCTATGTTCATTCCACCGGCGCCTCGATGTTTTTCGTGGTGGTGTACCTGCATATGTTCCGCGGACTGATTTACGGCTCGTACCGCAAGCCGCGCGAATTGGTATGGATATTCGGCATGCTGATTTATTTGGCGCTGATGGCGGAAGCCTTTATGGGTTATTTGCTGCCTTGGGGCCAAATGTCCTACTGGGGGGCGCAGGTGATCATTAACCTGTTCACCGCGATTCCCTTTGTCGGACCCGACATCTCCGAATGGATCCGCGGCGATTTCGTGATTTCCGATGCCACCTTGAATCGCTTTTTTGCCTTCCACGTCATAGCCGTGCCCCTGGTGCTGCTGGGCTTGGTCGTGGCGCACATTATTGCGTTGCACGAAGTGGGTTCCAACAATCCAGACGGCATCGAGATCAAGAAGAACAAAGACCCCGTTACGCACATCCCGCTCGATGGGATTCCTTTCCACCCGTATTACACGGTGAAGGATATCGTCGGCGTGGTCGTGTTTTTAATGGTGTTTTCCGCGATCCTGTTCTTCGCTCCGGACATGAACGGATTCTTCCTGGAGGCCAACAACTTTATCCCGGCCGACTCCTTGAAGACGCCGCCGCACATTGCGCCGGTCTGGTATTTCACGCCGTTCTACGCCATCTTGCGCGCCGTCCCGCCCTTGTTCGGCTCTCAGTTTCCGGGCGTGGTCGTGATGGGCGTGGCCGTGGTTATCCTGTTCTTCCTGCCTTGGCTGGATCGTGCGCCGGTTAAATCCATTCGTTACCGCGGTCCGATCTTCAAAGTCGCGCTGGCCTTGTTTGTCATCAGCTTCTTTGGTTTGGGGTATCTCGGCGTGCAGCCGGTAACGCCCACTTATACCCTGTTTTCCAGGATCTTCTCGGTGATTTATTTAGCCTTTTTCATCCTGATGCCGTGGTATACCAAAATCGACAAATCCAAACCAGAACCGAAACGGGTTACGGGGTAATGATAATGAACATAATGAAAAAACTTTTGTTATTGGCCTTGTTGGTGCCGAGCCTCGCGCTGGCTAACGAAGAAGGGCCTAACCTGGATCAGGCCCATTACGATCTAGGCGATCAGGCCTCGCTGCAGCGCGGTGCCAAAGTCTTCGTCAACTACTGCTTGAGCTGCCATAGCGCGAACTATATGCGCTATAGCCGTCTGGAGCAGATCGGTCTGAGCGAAAAGCAAATCAAGGAAAACTTGCTGTTCGCGGGCGAAAAAGTCGGCGAGACCATGAATGTGGCCTTGAACCCCAAGGAAGCGAAGGGATTTTTCGGTGCCACGCCGCCCGACCTTAGCGTGATAGCGCGCTCCCGCGGCGCCGATTGGCTCTATACGTACCTGCGCGGCTTTTACCGTGACGATACCCGCCCGACGGGCTGGAACAACACGGTATTCGACAAGGTCGGCATGCCCCATGTGCTATACCAGTTGCAGGGCGAGCAGGTATTGCACGTCGAAGAGCATGAGGATAGCCACGGCGTCAAACATGAAGTCAAAACGCTAGTCCTGGCTAAGCCGGGCACCATGAAACCCGCCGAATACGATGCCCTGGTAGGCGATCTCGTCAACTACCTGGTGTTTATGGGCGAGCCCGCGCAGCAACAGCGCAAGGCGCTTGGGATCGTGGTTTTGCTATTCCTCGGACTTTTCTTCGTGGTGGCTTACTACCTTAAGAAAGAATACTGGAAAGATATTCACTAAGCTCTCATGCTGGTGACATGTCGGCCCGCGGAAAGTTTACTCCGCGGGCCGATTTTTTAATTTCCCCATGAATCTTTTTTTATAAGCGAATTAACGGCTTAGGCTGTCGGGCTTGAAATTTATTTTCGATCCGGCTAAGTTACTATTTTTTCCTGGTAACCAAGCCCCTCTTCTTAAGTGGCAGCAAAAAATTATGATGACACTCTATTCCGGCACAAGCTGCCCATTCAGTCAGCGTTGCCGTATCGTTCTGCATGAAAAAGGTATGGACTTCCAGGTGATTGATGTGGATATGCACAACAAGCCTGAAGACCTCGCCGCTATCAATCCGTACAATAAAGTCCCCGCTCTGATAGAGCGCGATTTGGTACTGTATGAAGCCAATATCATCAACGAATATATCGACGAGCGCTTCCCTCACCCGCAACTGATGCCGGCCGATCCGGTGATGCGCGCGCGGGCTCGCCTCTTGCTGCATAATTTCGAGCAAGAGTTGTTCGCTGAAATCGAAAAACTCGAAAGCGGCACGCAAAAAGTAGCGGACAAGGCACGTGTTGAAATTCGCGATAATTTGAGCCAAATCGCCCCGATATTTGCGAAACAAAAATATATGCTGGGCGAAGAGTTTTCCATGCTCGATGTCGCTATCGCGCCGTTGCTGTGGCGCTTGGATCATTACGGCATCCAACTGCCTAAGCAGACGGCTCCTCTGCTCAAATATGCCGAACGCCTGTTCAGCCGCCCGGCGTTTATCGATGCCTTGACGCCATCCGAGCGAGTCATGCGTAAATGAGCGACGTGACGACCAAGCCCTATTTGATACGCGCGATCTACGAATGGTGCAGCGACAACGGCTATACCCCCTATTTGGCCGTACAGGTTAGCCCGCGCACGCAAGTTCCTCTAGAGCACGTCAAAGACGGCCAAATCGTCCTGAGCTTAAGTTCTACCGCTGTCCGTAATTTGCTGATGGGTAACGAGTTCGTTGAATTTTCGGCGCGTTTTTCCGGAACGGCACGGCAGATTCTCGTCCCTATTGCTTCCGTTATCGGTATCTACGCGCGTGAAAACGGCCAGGGTTTATTCTTTGCTGCCGAAGAAGAAACCGAGCAGGCCGACGCGGAAGCGAGGAGCGAAACGCCGACGGCGGATAAGCCCGGCGAGCCAAGCCCTCCCCGCGGCAGACCTTCCCTGAAGATCGTAAAATAGTTCTCCAGAACGGTTTTTAGTGGTTTTACGGCTAGTTTAAAACCTCTATAATCCGTCTCTCGCCGGCATAGCTCAGTTGGTAGAGCAGCTGATTTGTAATCAGAAGGTCGAGGGTTCGATTCCTTTTGCCGGCACCAAATAACATTCCAAGCAGTACCGAAATAGGCCGCAAACCACGATAAACAGAGGGTTTGCGGCCTTTTTTACGTCCTAACCAGTCCGAACCGGGCCTATTGATACCCCCGAAACATGGGGGTATATTCTGGGGTACATCACATGCCAATGTGATTTACAGAAGGATATACCCCCACCATGGCACTTAAAGACCTGGAAATACGCAACGCCAAGCCACTCGATAAGCCCTATAAGCTCGCAGACAGTGGGGGTATGTACCTTGAAATCAGGCCCAACGGCTCGAAGTATTGGCGCCTGAAATACCGCTTCGGAGGAAAAGAGAAGCTGCTGGCGCTGGGGGTATATTCAGCACCAGGGCGCCCAGCTTCCGAAGCCGTCACATTGACCGAGGCGCGCAAGCGGATGGCCGAGGCCAAGAAACAGATTCGGGACGGCATAGACCCCTCCCACCAGCGCAAGGTGGAGAAGATCACCAAGACACAGAACACAGCAAACACCTTTGAAGGCGTGGCCGATGAATGGCTGGAAAAGTTCGGCGTCAAGAAAGCAGCGTCAACCATGGAGAAAACCCGCTTTATCCTCCGGCGTGATGTGTTCCCGTGGCTGGGGGCGCTACCCATTGCGGAAATCAAGCCTTCCGACCTACTGGCAGTCCTGCAAAGGATTGAAAGCCGTGGCGCCCTGGAGACTGCCCACCGTGCGAAGCAATACGCTGGGCAGATATTCCGCTACGCCGTGGGCACCAAGCGAGCCGAGCGGGATATAACGCAAGACCTCAAGGGCTCACTGCCCGCCCCCAACGTGAAGCACCGAGCAGCCATTACCGACCCCGTAAAGTTCGGTGAACTGATCCGCGCCATTGATGGCTTCAATGGAACATTCACGGTCAAGTGTGCCTTGAAGTTGGCACCTCTGATCTTTGTGCGCCCCGGCGAGCTGCGACAGACGGAATGGTCCTGGGTGGATATGGACGCCGCGACGATCTGCTACCCAGCTTCCGTGATGAAAATGCGAGAGGATCACATAGTCCCGCTATCCAACCAGGCGCTTGAAATCCTGCGAGAGATTCAGCCGCTTACCGGGCGCGGCAAGTATGTATTCCCCAGCATCCGAACCGGAGAACAACCCATGAGCGAGGCGTCGATTAACGCGGCACTTCGGCGCCTTGGGTACGACAAGACGGAAATGACCGGCCACGGATTCAGGGCAGCCGCCAGGACGATCATGGATGAGGTGCTGGGCTTCCGTGTTGACCTGATAGAGCATCAGCTCGCCCATGCCGTCAAAGACCCCAACGGACGGGCCTACAACCGCACGGCGCACCTTCCCCAACGGAGGGAAATGATGCAAGGCTGGGCAGATTATATTGACGGGCTGGCGAGCGGCGCGAAGGTGTTGCCGTTCAAGGCTGCGTAGGAGCATCACCGCCGCCTGACGGTTTCAGGTAAAAGCGGCGGCAAGGGTGCGTGAACACCCGAACCGCCTGACCATAACGCAACTGCAAGGAGTTACATCATGGCTACCGCCGATTCTACATCACGCAACATCGCCGCATCGCAAAGCACGGACCGCGAAGTCAAGAAAGGAGGTGCGGAATGAGCGGCGAAAATCCTTATTTTTCACACGGCATAGAATTTTCTGGCCTTTGTCACAACCTGCAAAACCAGCCGCCAGAATGGGCTGGTGGCTTATTTACAAAAGAATATGACCCTCTTCGGCTTATTGCGATTGAACGGCAAGCTGACAATATCGAACAATCGGCGCTTTCGGGTGCTAAGGCTGTTGGAGAACTTCTGGCTGTTGCCATTCGAACCGGCGAGCTGGACAAGAACACGATTGAAAGTGCCGGCTGGCTGATTAAGTTTCTTGCTGATCTTGCACAAGAAACCGGAGTTATTTCTTCAAGCGCCAGACATACTGTTGAACATGGCGCATTAATCTGACCGTTTTGCCGCGCCTAGCCCGAGGCTGATCCCCGAGGGCGAAAACCGGGCACCTTCACCCGGCGGCGCGGCTCCTGATTGAAGGCTGCACTTTGAAGGGGTGTGAAATGCCGAGACTAGATATTTCACCTGAGATCGAATCAGAACAACTTGATTATTTTCGAACAACGTTCGAGATGATGACGGGAAATAGCCGCGTAAGTGCATTATTTGGCGCAATCAGGTTTTGTGGAAATCAGGAAATACCCATGCCGCAATGGGTTGTAAATGCTTTTTACTCTGCAACCAACGAGTGGCTTGGTATGCGTGCCTGTAGTCTTGATGAATCCTTTGGAGCGAAACCACGCACCATAAAAAGAATGGCTCAAATGAAGCTGAGAAGCTTGGCTTTTCATAAAGTGCAGATTGCTGCTAGAGCAGCAAAACAACATGGCAATTCAATTAACATTTCCTTTTTCGATGAACTGAGCGAAAAGATTGGGCTGGGCAAAACGGCACTTCAAGAACTGTATTACGGCAAAAGAAACAGAAAACCCCTAACCCGCGAAAAATCAAAAAAACGCGGGATTACTAAAAAATAACAAACATTCATGCTTGCCGCCATGAGCTTATCCAGTCCCGGATGGGCCGTACCGAAAGGACGAAATCATGGCAGCCCAACTTGCAGAACTCAACACCCAGCGCCTCACCATCCTTCGCCGTCGAGAAGTTGAACGGCGCACCGGACTTTCCAGAACGTCCCTGTATGAACGCATTGCAGCCGGAACCTTTCCGCGCCCTGTAAATCTTGGCGGAGGGCAGAGTGTTGGCTGGTATGAACACGAAGTAGAAACGTGGATTTCCAGCCTCCCCCGTGCCCGTGCGGGCGAACGCGCCGAATCCGCCAAGTAAGGCGGGCGCAATGAAAAATCACTCCAAAACCAACTACAGAAACGTTCCTGGCGGCAGCGGACTAAACCCTAACACCCGAGGGCCAATGATTCCCGTTGCGCTTGAGGACTTGCTAACCAGCGGCTCCCGTACCCAACGCCGTTGGGCATCAAAAGAGCTGCGCAAGTTGTCCCGCGAGAAGGTGAAAGCGAGTAGCGAAGGGAGCGCGGCATGATTAGCTTCGAGCGTAAGTTTCTTGATGCTCTCCGATCTGCCGGACTGGAGCCAGTGAAGGCCGACATTGACGCTGATGGCGTATTGCACCGTTACCGAGTAACGGGCGACAAGGCAGGCAGCATGAACGGCTGGTACGTGCTCCACGCTTCCCCTGTTCCTGCTGGCGCTTTCGGCTCCTGGAAAACAGGCGAAACTCACTCCTGGCGTGATGATGTAACCAGGACTGCCACCCCGGCAGAGCGTGCCGAGTTGCAGCGACAAATGCAGGCCATGAAAGCGGCGCGTGCCGAGGAGGAAAGGCGCGTGCGGGATGCTGCCAGAGCCAAGGCCGCCAAGCTGTGGCTGATGGCCAAGCCTGCACCGGGCGATCATCCCTACCTGGCGCGAAAGCGGGTCAAGGCATGGGGTCTGCGGCAGTTGAACAACATGCTGTTGATCCCGGCTCGCGATGCCGCCGGGCAGCTCCATACCCTGCAATTCATCGGCGCTGATGGCAACAAGCGGTTCCTGACAGGCGGGCGCATTCAGGGCTGCTATTACGCAATTGGACGGGTTCGCGGCGCGGTGCTGGTGGCAGAGGGCTATGCCACGGCAGCAAGCATATTTGAGGCGTCTGGCCATGCCGTGGCGGTGGCCTTCAACGCCGGGAACCTGGAGCCAGTGGCGCGTGCAATACGTTCAAAATTCCCAAAATTGCACATTGTCATTTGCGCCGATGATGACACGGCGACACCCGGCAACCCCGGACTGACCAAAGCGACCGAGGCGGCACGCGCTGTGCATGGCTGGGTGGCAAAGCCTGATTTCAGCGGGGTGGCGGCATGAGCGCCGTCATGACTGATTTTAATGACCTGGCGCTTGCTGCTGGCCCTGATGTGCTGCTTCAGCAGTTGGGCAAGGCGAAGCCAGCAACGCCACTCAATAACCCGGCTGAATGGCCTGATCCGCTGCTCCCCGGCAAGATCAACGTTCCCGACATTCCAACGTCCATTCTCCCTAGCTGGGCTGGCGCGATGGCGCAGGCGGTGGCGGATAGTACCCAAACCAGCCCCACGCTGGCGGTGATGCTGACCCTTTCCGTTCTTGCCACTGTGCTGCAACGCCGCTTCGAGGTGGCCCCATATGGCGCTGATGATGACTACAGCGAGCCGTTGGCGGTATGGACCTTAACCGGGCTGGGCAGCGGGAACCGCAAGACGGCGGTAATCAATTCCCTCGCCGCCCCGCTGGTGTATTGGGAGAAGTTGGAGCGCGACCGTATGCGGTCCGAGATTGCACGGGTAACAGCGGCGCGGGCGGTGGGAAAGAAGCGTATCGAGAAACTGCTCAAGGACGCCAGCAACGCGGACAACGACGATTCCAGAGCACGGATTCAGGCGCAGATTCAGCAGGAGGAGGAAGCCATGCCAGCCGAGGTTAGAGCGCCACGGCTTTACACCGGGGACTGCACGGCGGAGCGTTTGCAAGGGCTGCTGGTAGAACAGGGCGAACGCATGGCGGTTTTGTCTGATGAGTCTGGCATATTCCTGATTATGGCCGGCATCTACTCGGGCGGCATTGCCAACCTGGATGTATTCCTACAGGGACATGCCGGGACGCCCATGCGCGTGGATCGTGCCGAGCGATCCGCCCATATCGACAAGCCCGCCTTGTCCTTCGGCCTGGCGCTGCAACCCGGCGTGATGGCTGACGTGGCCAGCTCACGGCGCTTTCGGGATAGCGGCCTGCTGGCGCGATTCCTGTTCGCCATGCCTGAATCAAACGTGGGCAAGCGTGACGTGCGGAGGCGCGTGACGATCCCCGAGCATGTCCGGGCGGCTTACGCGCGCGGTCTGTTCGCCCTGCTGGAACAGCGCCCTGCAGTACCAGGAAACCCAAGGATCATTCCATTTACTGAACAGGCGCTTGATTGCTGGATAGATTTCGCTGAGGAGATCGAGACCCAGCAGGGCGAGGGCGGAAAGCTGGAAGGGATTGCCGATTGGTCATCAAAGTTACCCGGTGCGGCGGCGCGGGTTTCGGCGCTGCTGGAGTTGGCAGAAGTGGGCCTGCACGCCGAAAGCGTAAGTCACCAGTCAGTGGCGCGGGCGGTGGAGTTGGGCGGCCTGCTGATCCCACACGCTCAGGCGGCATTCGGCCTGCTGGGTGCGGACGCTACTGAGGCAGACGCCAGCGCCATTGTGAAGTGGCTACGCGAGAACAGCAGCGGTTACTTCAAGCGCAGTACATGCCAGAAGGCGATGGAGGGGCGATTCCGTACCGTGGACAAGCTCAAGAAGGCGCTGGATAGACTGGTCCAGTGTGATGTGCTCAGAGAGGAAAAGCTACCAAACAAAGGTGCACCGCCAAGCATTTGCTATCGAGTCAATCCGAAGTGTCTGTCTACATGATCGAGTTATTCGCCATAAAGCTTATTTAAGACTATTTATATTTAATATCAATTACATAGTGAGATAGAGCATGACACCCAATCGAAAAAGTCGAATAAGTCGAAGAAGCCAAATAAATCAACCAGGGCCATTTTTCGGTAATTCGACTTTTTCGACTTATTCGATAGGGGTTAGTCGCCGGGATAGGGAGGTGCGAATAGTACCCATAGGGGGTGTAAATCCCTGGAGCGCAAAGCCTATAGACCGGCTGTGTAGTCATATTTTTGCGTGCGCGAGTTTAGTGGGGGGGGTATCCCGTGGAGAAAGTCATCAATTCCAATGATTGGAGGTTTTATGAGTACCTGTTTGAAGTGCGGTTTACCCATTGAAGGGCAGGCTGAGACCGGAAGGCCGAAGTCCTATTGCTCTGTTGGATGTAGGCGATCGGCAGAGCATGAAGTGAGGCGCATCAATTCGCTGCTTCAAAAACTTGAGACTGATCTGAGCAATGCTTTGCTGGGCCGTGTATGGGCCGACCAGGTTCCCAAGATCGAGGCCGAGATTTCACGACAAGAAACGCGGTTGCGGATTCTGCTTGATACCGATGAATTTGAAAAATAATTTTCACCACCAAGGCGACATGGGCCGCCCTGGATGGATTATTTAGCCCACAACAACCAAAAAGGAATGCAAAAAATGTTAGGACAATCACTACTTATCGACGGCGCATTGGCCGGGGCAATTTCAGATGCAAGCCAGGTTAGCGTTTTAGGCCTGGGCATCAAATCCGCGCTGACCGGCTCTTTAACTATCACTGGAATGGCAAACACGGATGGCTCACCGGCAACCTGGACGATTGCGCCGGGAGGTTCTGGCGCTTATTCGCCGCCCGCTGCTGGTCTCGCAAGTCACCTGAGTTATGCCCTGAGCAGTGCCGCAGACTTGGGAAAAGTGTTTATCGCATTCCGCCCAATTTAACAAAGGAAAATATTATGCAATTAGCAAACCTGATTAAAAATCTGAAACTCGGCCCCGATGCCCGCGAAGAACTTGATCGCGTACTGGCGCTACCAGAGGTGGAAGCGATCCTCTCTCGTGAGGAGCATAAAACCATCGCTCACCGCCGCGAACTGATGAAGAAGTTGGCAGGCGTGCCAGGGCGTCACTCGAAGTCGATTGAAATCGCCAACCGGAAACTGGCAGAAGCCCACCACCTGGCCGAAAAACTGGAAGCCGAACTCATCGAGGCGAAGGCCGCGCACCGCATGGCCGGAATGCTCGCCGATGGCGCGAAACGCGAACAGGAAAACGAGCAGGCCGAACTGGTCGCGGAACTTCACGCCGGGAGAGATCGCCGTCTGGATGATCTGTATTTGGCCTTGGACAAGCTCGCCGACCAGGCGCGCGGGCTGGTGCGAATCTGGCCTCAAACTTACAAAAGTCCACTTGGCTCCCGTGAGGTGCGTTACGTCGGTAACTCTGTCGAGGTGGAAGATGCCCGCAGTTCCATACTCGCGGCTCAGCGCAAACTGGAGGCTTTCGCCCTTGGATCAATGACCCGGCAGGAAATCACTGACAGTATGGCGGAAATCTGCGCCAATCTGGTCAAGCCGCTGGATGCGCTGGACTTGGTGGCACCTTCCATTGATGAAAGTGGCGCAGTAACACAACCCAAAGTCAAAACGGGGGTTGATCTTACGTCCAAACGCATCGAGGAGGCCGCCGCATGAGTCGAGATTTCGAAATTTCGCACAAGAGCGCCTGCGATGCCCTTGGGCTTCAAGCAAATGCACTTGCTTGTATCCCTTTGGCGTACAGGATAAACCCAGACGGCAGCCGGGTTTCCTGGGCAGCCGACATTGCGCGGCATTTGCGATTGAAGTACCCAGCCCGCGCCTTGGCGAAGATGAGTTTGAGCCTAACCAAGTAAATCCAAGCACCCACCAACTGACCCGGCCTTTGCGCCGGCTTTTTCATTTTCCAACTAAACAAGGGGTAGCAAAATGAAAGTGGGGGTATATTTGGGGGTATAAATTGGGCAAAATATTTTTGCATCTAAGCCTATGGCTGTTCTCAGGCAATTATTTCATTCCTTTTGCCGCACCAACATCATCAAATGGCTTACCGGAAATCCGGTAAGCCATTTTTTATCTAAGTGATTGCGGTAGCTTCTTTCCAACGCTGCTTTGATTACTGTTCCTGGCTCAGTCCGGGAAAGCCCTTTAATCCCCGTAGATAATTTTCACCCAGCAGCTTGCTCTCCTCGCGCAGAAAGTCGAGAAAGGCCTGCGCGACCACGGATAGCTGCTTGTCCTTGGGGTAGGCCAGATACCAGTTTCGGCGGATCGGAAAGCCCTCGACATCGAGTATGGCGAGTTCGTCGCCGCCGCGTTCCAATGCGAGGGTGTGCGCCGAAAGCACGGCGATTCCAAGGCTGCCTGCGACCGCCTGCTTGATCGCCTCGTTGCTGCCGAGTTCCATTCTGACCTTGAGCTTTAGCCCGCGTTCCTGGAAAAACTGCTCGGTGGCCAGGCGGATGCCGGAGCCCGGCTCGCGCATCAGAAACGGCTCTTCCACCAGCCGCTGCGGCGTAATGCGCTTTTTTCCTTGCAGCGGATGGCTGCTGATAGCCACGACCACCAGCGGATTTTCCAGAAAAGGCTCGAATTCCACCTCCATTCCTTCAGGCGGCTGGCCGAGCACGTACAGGTCGTCCTGATTGTCGGCCATGCGCTGCAATACCCGCTCGCGGTTGGTCACCTTGAGCGACACGTCGATGCCGGGATAGCGCTGGCAGAACAGTCCGAGCAGGCGCGGTACGAAATATTTGGCGGTGGTGATCACCGCCAGCCGCAGTTTGCCCGCCTTCACGCCCTGCATGTCGGATATCCGCATTTCGAAACGGGACAGTCCCTCGAAAATATCGTTGCAGACCTTGAGCAGTTCGGTTCCGGCGGCGGTCAGGAATATACGCTTGCCGATTTGTTCCAGCAGCGGCAGGCCGACGATGTCGCTCAATTGCTTGAGCTGGATGGAAACGGTCGGTTGGGTTAGGTGCAGTTCTTCGGCGGCGCGGGTGAAGCTGAGGTTGCGCGCCACCGCCTCGAATACCTTGAGCTGGCGCAAGGTGGCATGTTTCATGAGTATTTCCTTGCGGGATAATCATAGACGATTATCTATTATTACCCTTGAAAATTACAATTATTATTTATGCATTAATGCGCTTAAAGTGTCAACACGCTCCCCCGAGCCACACGTTTTCCCTAAGCGGAAAATAATTGTTTTAACCTGAAATTAAGGAGCTTGCAATGGCAGTCAAGACCTACAACGCCGGTGTAAAAGAATACCGGCAAACCTATTGGACGCCGGAATACACCCCGCTGGATACCGACATCCTTGCCTGTTTCAAAATCACCCCGCAGCCTGGCGTGCCCCGCGAAGAAGTCGCTGCCGCCGTGGCTGCGGAATCTTCCACCGGCACCTGGACCACGGTGTGGACCGACTTGCTGACCGACCTGGACTACTACAAGGGCCGCGCCTACCGCATCGAAGACGTGCCCGGCGATGATACCTGTTTTTACGCTTTCGTGGCCTACCCGATTGACTTGTTCGAAGAGGGCTCCGTGGTCAACGTGCTGACCTCGCTGGTGGGCAACGTGTTCGGCTTCAAGGCGCTGCGCGCGCTGCGCCTGGAAGACGTGCGCTTCCCGATCGCCTACGTGAAGACGTGCGGCGGGCCTCCCCAGGGCATCCAGGTCGAACGCGACAAGATGAACAAGTACGGCCGTCCGCTGCTGGGCTGCACCATCAAGCCCAAGCTGGGCCTTTCCGCCAAGAACTACGGCCGCGCCGTATACGAGTGCCTGCGCGGCGGCCTGGACTTCACCAAGGACGACGAGAACGTCAACAGCCAGCCGTTCATGCGTTGGCGCGATCGTTTCGAGTTCGTGCATGAAGCCATAATGAAAGCGCAGCGTGAAACCGGCGAGCGCAAGGGCCACTACCTGAACGTAACCGCGCCGACCCCGGAGGAGATGTACAAGCGGGCCGAGTTCGCCAAGGAAATCGGCGCGCCCATCATCATGCACGACTACCTCACCGGCGGCTTGACGGCCAACACCGGTCTGGCCAACTGGTGCCGTAACAACGGCATGCTGCTGCATATTCACCGCGCCATGCACGCCGTGCTCGACCGCAACCCGCACCACGGCATTCATTTCCGCGTCTTGACCAAGGTACTGCGTCTGTCCGGCGGCGACCACCTGCACTCCGGCACCGTGGTCGGCAAGCTGGAAGGCGACCGTGAAGCGACGCTGGGCTGGATCGATACCATGCGCGACGAGTTCATCAAGGAAGACCGCAGCCGCGGCCTGTTCTTCGACCAGGACTGGGGCTCCATGCCGGGCGTGATGCCGGTCGCTTCCGGCGGCATTCACGTGTGGCACATGCCCGCGCTGGTGAACATTTTCGGCGACGATTCGGTGCTGCAGTTCGGCGGCGGCACGCTGGGCCACCCCTGGGGCAATGCCGCCGGCGCGGCGGCCAACCGCGTCGCGCTGGAAGCCTGCGTGGCGGCGCGCAACCAGGGCGTTGCCATCGAGAAGGAAGGCAAGGAGATTCTGACCAAGGCAGCCGCCAGCAGCCCGGAACTGAAAATCGCCATGGAAACGTGGAAGGAAATCAAGTTCGAGTTCGACACCGTCGACAAACTGGACGTGGCGCATAAATAAGCAATGTAGGGTGGGTTAGCCGCGTAGCGGCGTAACCCACCGGAAAAATGGCGGGTTACGGCCTTGCGGCCCTTGTCCCCGAATGGGGGTAACCCACCCTACGACTACCTAAGGAGTTTTCAAATGAGTGAAGTAATGGATTACAAATCTCGCCTGTCCGACCCGGCCAGCCGCAAGTTCGAGACTTTTTCCTACTTGCCGGCGATGGCGGCGGACGAGATCAAAAAGCAAGTGGAGTACCTGGTATCGAAGGGCTGGAACCCGGCCATCGAGCACGTCGAGCCGGAACATCTGATGGATTCCTACTGGTATATGTGGAAGTTGCCGATGTTCGGCGAAACCGACGTCAGCAAGGTGCTGACCGAAGCGGAAGCCTGCCACAAGGCCAATCCCAACAACCACGTGCGCCTGATCGGGTATAACAACTTCAATCAGTCGCAAGGCGCGGCGATGGTGATTTTCCGCGGCAAGACCGTTTGAGTCGAGCCAGTCCCTGTAGGGTGGGTTAGCGCAGCGGTGCGTGGTTGTTGTCGCTTTAGCGGCATTACAACCACGGCCTACCCCTTACGGGTATAGCCCACCGCACCATCAGAACGGTGGGTTACGGCCTCCGGCCTAGCCCACCCTACCTATTCTGAGGAATGACCGTCATGAGCGACATCATCCAGCAGTACCGTATCGAAAAAGAACCCTATTACCGCCCCGTCTCGGACGAGGTGGAATTGTACGAAGCCGCCTACGGCGTGCGCATGCCGATGATGCTGAAAGGCCCGACCGGCTGCGGCAAGACCCGCTTCATCGAGCACATGGCGTGGAGGCTAGGCAAGCCGCTAATTACGGTGGCTTGCAACGAGGACATGACCGCTTCCGACCTGGTCGGGCGCTTCCTGCTCGACGCCAACGGCACGCGCTGGCAGGACGGCCCGCTCGCCATCGCCGCCCGCTACGGCGCGATCTGCTACCTGGACGAAGTGGTGGAAGCGCGCCAGGACACCACCGTGGTAATCCACCCGCTGACCGACAACCGCCGCGTTCTGCCGCTGGAAAAGAAGGGCGAACTGGTGCACGCCCACCCCGATTTCCAACTGGTGATTTCCTACAACCCGGGCTACCAGAGCCTGATGAAGGATTTGAAACAGTCCACCAAGCAGCGTTTCGGCGGGCTCGATTTCAACTATCCCGAGCATGCCGTCGAAACCGAGATCGTCGCCCATGAAACCGGCGTCGACGCGGAGGTCTCCGGCAAGCTGGTGTCCATTGCGGAACGCGCGCGCAACCTCAAGGGGCACGGGCTGGACGAAGGCATCTCGACGCGCATGCTGATTTACGCCGGCAGCCTCATCGCCACCGGAGTCGATCCGGTCAAGGCGTGCCGCGTGGCCCTGGTGCGTCCGATAACCGACGATCCCGACATGCGCGATGCGCTCGACGCGGCGGTCACCACGTTCTTTTGATATGTAGGGCGGATTAGCGCAGCGTAATCCGCCGAATGGATGGTGGATTACGCCGCTGTGCGGCTAATCCACCCTACTTGAGGGCTAACCATGTCGATCAATCTAGAAGACTACCGGGAACTGACAAGCTCGCTTTCCCCGGAACTGCAGGAAAGCCTGCATTCCGCGTGGTTGGAAGCCGCCAAGGTTTTCAGCGCGCGCGGCCTGGACAATTACCTCAAGGGCGCCGCCGCGCTGAAGAGCTTGGGCAAGGGCGACGGCCTGGTCGCCACCTGGATAGACCATGCGCCGCTGGTGGCCAAGGAGATCGGCGAGGACGCCGTGCCGGATTTGGTGCAAACTGCATTGTCGCTGGCCTCCAAGACCTCGGGCGGGGTCATCGAACTGGTGCTTAGCACCGCGCCCACGGCGGCCAACCGTCTCGGCGACGAGCATTTGTTCGGCGCCTACCTGCAATTTCTCAACACCCTATTGTCCCAGGCGCCGCGCGGCGTGCGCCCGATGCTGGAAAACTTGGAGACGCTGTTCAGCCAGCTCACGCTGGGCGGCCTGCGCCGCTGGGCGCTGTGGGGCGCCCATGCCCATCGCACCGATTACCCGGAACAGGCCAGCTACTTCAGCCTGCAATCCAAGGAATCGCTGGCGATGCTGCAGAAGGAGCGCAAGGGCACGCTGTTCGTCGACGTGCAGCGCCGCATCAACATGTATCTGCGCGCCTTGTGGGCGCGGGACTTTTTCATGAAGCCGACATCCGGCGACTTCGAGACGCGGGAAGGCTACCGGCCTTATGTGGAGGGCTATTTCATCCACCTGCCCGACGCTTACGATGATTTCATTCCCCCCGCAGGGGGGCATTCGGCCCCTCTCCCGCTCGCGGGAGAGGGTTCGGGAGAGGGAATGCGCATCTCCGGCGTGGAGCTTTATCGCGCCGCCGCCGCCCATAGCGCCGCCCATATCGTTTACACCCGCGACCCGATCTCGGCCGAGGCGCTCAATCCATGGCAGATGGCGGTGATCGGCGTAATCGAGGACGCCCGCGTGGAAACCCTGGCGGTGCGCAAGTTTCCGGGCCTGAAGCAGCTTTGGGCCGCTTTGCACACGATAGAGGCGGATCGGGACAAGTCGGCGGGGGATTACCTCAACCGCTTGGCGCGCGCGCTGCTGGACGGCAACTACCGCGACGACGACCCGTGGATCGCCCAGGCACGGCTGCTGTTCAAGCAGGCGGCGGAGCGCCTCGACAGCAATCAGGTATCCTGGGACATCGGAGTGCAACTGGCGCATGAATTCATGAGCAAGCGTATCCCGTTCAATCCGCGCAGCGACTTGCTCAGCGCGCCTTACCGTGACGACAACCGCTATTTCTGGGAATTCGAGGAGTTCGATTTCGACCGGGCCATGGCGGCGGGTTACGAGGCGCCTAAGCAGGTGCGCAAGCACGTCAGCCTGATGGAGTTCGCCAACGAAATCGAGGTCGAAACCGCCGGCGACGACGCGGAAGAAATCTGGGTGCTGGGCACGGAGCTCTTCCCCTACGAGGACATGGGCAAGTCCTTCAACGAGCTGGAAGGCCGGGAGCCGGTTTCCGAGCCTTATCATTACGCGGAGTGGGATTACCAGATCCAGCTCGAACGCCCGGCCTGGGCCACCGTGCTGGAGAAGCGACCGAAAGCCGGCGATTTGCAGCTCATCGACGACATCGCCGCGCAGCACAAGCGCACCATCGGCCGCCTCAAATTCCTGCTCGATGCCTTGCAGCCCCAGGGCGTCACGCGCATCCGCAAGCTCGAAGACGGCGACGAAGTGGACGTCAACGCCGCCATCCGCGCCATGATCGACATCCGCATGGGGCAGCAGCCCGACCCGCGCATCATGATGCGCTCGGTGCGCAAGGTGCGCGATATTTCGGTGATGGTACTGCTGGACCTGTCGGAGTCCACCAACGAGAAAGTGAGCGGGCAGGACTACAGCGTGCTCGACCTGCAGCGCCAAGCCACCGTGCTGCTGGCGGATGCGATTCACAGGATCGGCGACCCCTTCGCGATCCACGGTTTCTGCTCGGACGGGCGCCACAATGTCGAATACTCCCGCTTCAAGGATTTCGACCAACCCTACAACGAAGTGCCGAAGTCCCGCCTGGCGGGCATGAGCGGCCAGCTTTCCACGCGCATGGGCGCGGCCATCCGCCATGCCGGGCATTATCTGAAGTTGCAGAAATCGGCCAAAAAGCTGCTGCTGGTGATCACCGACGGCGAACCGGCCGACGTGGATGTGCGCGATCCGCAGTATCTGCGTTACGATACCAAGAAAGCGGTGGAGGAAATGGCCCGTTGCGGCGTGACCACTTTCTGCATGTCGCTCGATCCGCGAGCGGATCAATACGTTTCCCGGATTTTCGGGGCCAAGAACTACATGGTGGTAGACCATGTGGAACGCCTGCCGGAGAAATTGCCGGTACTTTATGCGGGACTGACACGATGACTCAACAAACTTATGCCGGTGTAGACCGGGATACCCACGCCGGCCTGACCCATCTCGGACGCCTGGTGCGCGACGCCTGGGTATTCGGCCTGCTGCCCGAAACGGAAACCTGCGTGGGCTGGGACTCCGCGCGCATGCAGAACTTGTACGAGCAAGTCTATGCCGCCTGGGAACCCTATGCGCATCTGCCCAGCCGGCTGCCGGACGACCTGCGCGAGCGGCATGCCCGGTTTTATGCGCTAGCCATCGCGGCCGCGCGCGGCGAGGGTTGGGACCCGGAACTGGGCGAGGACGAATAAACCCGGATTATCGGCGCTCGGGAGCCGGAAACTTGAGCACCCGCGCCGGGCCGTCGAAGCGCCCCTTCGCGGCCAGAGCGTTCAGCGCGCGGGGCAGTTCCGCCTGCAGGCGCGCCATCAGGCCGGCGGCGGACGCCTGGTAGTAAACCGCCTCGTAGGCTACCGCGTCGTCCAGGGCGGTGCGATCCTGGGGCTTGAAGTTGCGCCAGGCGATATCGATCCAGCATTTGCGCGGGCCGTCGAGGAACACGAATTCCTCCGCATCGAGAATCGCCAGGTACTGCATGGCGCGGATCGGGACGAAGAGGCAGCCGGAAGCGCTGCGCGACAGCAGCGCATGCGCCAGATTATAGGTCGCGGCAGGCAAGAAACGGAGCTCGCGCGCCGTTTCGGGATCGCGATAGCAGGTGATTTCCATGCGCACTCCTGGAATTGTGGACGGGTTGCAATAATTATCCATGCTTTGCCCGACCTTGAGGAGGCGCGGGACGAAAAAACCAGTGCGGGCCTTCGAGCGGCATCGCGCACCGGCACCAGACGCATCAACCGGATAAGGACGAAAGAACTCATCATGCCCTTGGTACACATGAACGACATGTTGCATCACGCCTACCGCCACAACTACGCGGTGGGAGCTTTCGGCGTGGACAATCTGGACTTTCTGGAAGGCGTCATGCAGGCCGCGGAAAACTGCCGTGCGCCGGTGATTCTGAATCTGATCGAATCGCATTTCGGTCATTACGATTTCGAGTTATTGATGCCCTCCGTCGTCGCGGCGGCACGCCGCGCCGCCGTGCCGGTGGCGATCAACTTCGATCACGGCACCAGCCTCGTATCCGCCGAACATGCCATCCGCGCCGGCTGCAACGGCGTGATGGTGGACACCTCGGCGCTGCCTTTCTCGGAAAACCTGCGGGAAACCCGCGACATCGCCGCCATGGCCCACGCCTGCGGCGTCACGGTGGAGGGGGAATTGGGCTACGTGCCGGGCGTCGAGGGGGATAGCGCAGAGGAGCACCCCGGCGAACTGGCCTATACTTCGGCCGCCGAGGCCAAGGCTTATGTCGATCGCGCCGGCGTGGACTGCCTCGCGGTTTCAGTCGGCACCGTGCACGGACGGATGCGCGGCACGCCGAAACTGGACTACGCCCGGCTGGCAAAAATCAACGAGGCGGTCGGGGTGCCGCTGGTGATCCACGGCGGAACCGGCCTGTCCGACGACCAGTTCCGGCGGCTGATCGCCAACGGCGTGGCCAAGATCAACTACTACACGGCCCTGGCCGACGCGGCCGGACGCCGCGTCAGGGAAAATGCCGCCGTCGACCGGAAGGGCGGCCATGGCGCCTTGCTGGCGGGTGTCCGCGATGCGGTGCGGGTGGAGGCCGAGCATTGCATCCGTCTTTGGGGCAGCGGCGGGCGGGCGGCTGAAGTGCTGGCGCAATGCCGCCCCTGGCAGGAGGTGGAGCACGTGGTCTTCTACAATGTCCCCTCGGAACTGTCTGAAAGCGAAGTCGCCGCGATCATGCGCGAGGGCAAGGAATCCCTGAAATCTATTCCCGGCGTGCGCTCCATCCGCACCGGCCGGGCTATCCAGCCGGACGGGAAGTACCGTTACTGCTGGTTGATCGGACTGTCCAGCCCAGCCGCCGTCGAGGTTTACCGCAACCACCCGGCGCATCAGCGTTTTGCCAACAAGGTGTTCCGGCCTGCCGCCGCCGACCGGATTACGCTGGATTTCGAGGAGATCGAACCGCAGCGGACCCTGCTTGCTACGTTGCCGGTAAGCGGCTTCTAGGATTTAAGGAGCCTCTGATTAAGTCGCACGGGGTCGCGACGGGGTTTTGCGGGAGGCCGGGCACGAAGCGGGGCGCGCGGTGTGGTCATTCCACACAAGCGTCGAGCGACACCGCCCGGCGCCCGCAAAACCCCGTCCCGTAAGGGTTGTGTCAAAAGCCGGCGTCTGCGGCGTTGCGCTCCTTGGCATCGTAGGCTGGCTACGACCGGCG
>JAIOJO010000068.1 GCA_019911985.1 Sulfuricellaceae bacterium
TTCTATTCGCTGCGCTGGGCTCGGGCTGACCTCGGTTTGGCCGCCGGCATCGAGCCAGGCGATGATCTCTCCGGCGGCGACGGTGGCGCCGTCCGCCTTGAGTATTCGCGTCAAGACGCCATCCCGGGGGGCGGGGAGTTCCAGCACGATCTTGTCGGTTTCCAGATCGATCAGGTTTTCGCCCTCTTTGACGCGGTCGCCCTCTTTTTTGTGCCAGGCGAGCAGCGTCGCTTCGGTGATCGACTCGGACAGGGGCGGAACTTTGATTTCTATGGGCATGACATTTCCTTGATTAGAAGCCGTTTTGGAAAATCCTCCAAGGCCGGAAATGCCTGTAGGAGCGACCCCCCGGTCCGCGATGGGGTTCTGGAAATCGCGACCGGGAGGTCGCTCCTACAAGCGTAGAGAATTTTAAGCGAGCGCATCGTCCAGTAGCGCCTTCAATTGTTCCTGGTGCTTGAACAAGTAAGCGGCCGCGGGCGAAGCCGACGCCGGGCGGCCCGCATAGCGTAAATGCTGTCCCGGCCGCAGGCAATCCTGCAGGTGGTGGCGGATCTGGTACCACGCGCCTTGATTCAGCGGTTCTTCCTGGGTCCACACCACATCCGCGGCGAGCGGGAATTTTTGCAATTCCGCGGCGAGTTGCTCGCGCGGGAAAGGGTAAAGCTGGGGGATGCGGACGATGGCAAGGCCGTCCAGCTCGCGCGACTGGCGCGCGGCGGCGAGGTCGTAATAGATTTTTCCGCAGCACAGCAGCACCCGCTTGGCTTGCGCCGCGGCGGCGCCGCTATCGCCTAATACCGGATCGAAGCGGCCGGACGCCAGTTCGTCCAGGCTGGAGGTGCAGTCCTTGTGGCGCAGCAGGCTTTTCGGGCTCATGACGATCAGCGGTTTGCGCTGGGGGCGCAGCATCTGGCGGCGCAGCAGGTGGAACAGTTGCGCCGGCGTGCCGGGGACGCAGACCTGGATGTTGTTGTCGGCGCAGAGCTGCAGATAGCGCTCCAGGCGCGCCGAGGAATGTTCCGGCCCTTGGCCTTCGTAGCCGTGCGGCAGCAGCATCGTCAGGCTGCACAGGCGGCCCCACTTGGCTTCGCCGGAAACGATGAACTGGTCGATGACGACTTGGGCGCCGTTGGCGAAATCGCCGAACTGGGCCTCCCATACCACCAATTCCTTGGGCTGGGCGGTGCTGTAGCCGTATTCGAAGCCGAGCACGGCTTCTTCCGAGAGCAGGGAGTCGATGGCCAGGAAATCGGGCTGGTCCTCGGCGATATGCTGCAAGGGGAGGTAATTCTCATGTTCGCGCTCCTGATGGTGGAGCACGGCGTGGCGGTGGAAGAAGGTGCCGCGCCCGCTGTCCTGGCCGGATAGGCGCACGCCGTAGCCATTCTCCAGCAGGCTGGCGTAGGCCAGGTTTTCCGCCATGCCCCAATCCAGCGGAAGCTTGCCCTCGCCCATCAGGCGCCGGTCGGCGAGGATCTTTTCCACCCGCGGGTGCAGCACGAAATCTTTCGGCACCGTGCTCAGCTTGAGCGCCAAGCGCTGCAGTTCGTCCAGCGGGACGCGGGTGTCGGCCGGCGCGTCCCAGGCGGTTTTTTTGAAGTGGCTCCAGTCGGTGGCATGGGCGCTCTTGAAATTGCTCAGCGCGGGCTGCACGGTGGCTTCGCCGCGTTCGAGGGCGGCGCGATAGTCGGCGATCATCCGCTCCGCTTCGCCCTCGGCGATCACGCCCGCCGCCAGCAGACGCTCGGCATAGAGCTGCCGCACGCCTGGGTGCTGGGCTATTTTGCGGTACATCAGCGGCTGGGTGACGGCGGGTTCGTCTTGTTCGTTGTGCCCCAGGCGGCGGTAGCAAATCAAATCGACGACGACGTCCTTGTGAAAATTCATGCGGAAATCGAGCGCGATTTGCGCCGCCATCAGCAGCGCTTCCGGGTCGTCGCCGTTGACGTGAAATACCGGCGCATCGACCATTTTGGCGACATCGGTGCAATACAGGCTGGAGCGCGAATCGCGGGTGTCGGCGGTGGTGAAGCCGATTTGGTTGTTGATCACGATGTGCAGCGTGCCGCCGGTGCGGAAACCCCGCGTCTGCGACATATTCAGGGTTTCCATCACCACTCCTTGGCCGGAGAAGGCCGCGTCGCCGTGGATCAGCAAGGGCAGCACCCGGTCGCCCTGGTGATCGCCGCGCCGATGCTGGCGGGCGCGCACCGAGCCTTCCACCACCGGGTTGACGATTTCCAGGTGCGAGGGATTGAACGCCAGCGCCAGATGCACCGCGCCGTGCGGGGTGGCGACATCGCTGGAGAAACCCTGGTGGTATTTGACGTCGCCGGACGCCAATTGGCGCGCCGCTTCGTCCGGAACGCCCTCGAACTCGCGGAACAAATCCTGGGGCAGCTTGCCGAGGATATTGGTGAGCACATTGAGGCGTCCGCGATGAGCCATGCCGATGACGATCTCCTGCGCGCCGGCGCTCCCCGCGCGCTGCACCACATGATCGAGCAAGGGAATCAGGCTTTCGCCGCCTTCCAGCGAAAAGCGTTTTTGCCCGACATAACGGGCATGCAGGTATTTTTCCAGGGTTTCGGCGGCGCTCAGGCGTTCCAGGATGCGCCGCCGCGTTTCCGCCGGGAAATCCGGCGTGGCGCGGGGGCGTTCGATGCGCTCCTGAATCCAGCGTTTCTGCGCGGTTTCGCCGATATGCATGTACTCCGTGCCGATAGAGCCGCAATACGTGGTTTTCAGCGTGTGCAGGATGTCCAGCAGGGTGGCGTGGCTGGGGCCGACCAGCGATCCGGTGCTGAAAACGGCGCCCATGTCGGACTCGGTAAAACCGTAATGATCCAAATCCAATTCGTGCAGATAAGGGCGTTCCTGGCGTTCCAGTGGATCGACCGCGGCGTGACGCACGCCGAGAAAGCGGTAGGCGTTGATCAGTTGCAGCACGTGAACCTGTTTGCGCTCCCAGTCGAGCAAGGGCGCGCAGGCAGCGGCAGCCGGGTGCCGGGCGCGTTCGGCGAGGGATTCCATGATCGGGCGGTGGGCCACGTCCCGGCCCGCCGGGCCGGGCGCTTGCTGCAGCCGGTCGAAGTAGGCGCGCCACTCCGCGTCGACCGCGCCGGGCCGGTCCAGGTAGGCTTCGTACAGCGCCTCGATGAACGCAGCATTGCCGCCGGATAAGCAGGAATCGCTGTCCGGCGCCGTCATGGCCGCGTTTTTCTTGACCGGCATGAGCTTGAAGCGCTTATTCGCCGCGCTCGGATAAGGGCAAAAATTCGCGCATTTTGTTGCCTTGGTAGAGCTGGCGCGGACGGCCGATCTTGGCTTCCGGGTCGCCGATCATTTCGTGCCATTGCGCCACCCAGCCGATGGTGCGGGCGAGGGCGAAAATCACCGTGAGCATGTTGGTGGGGATGCCCATCGCGCGCAGCACGATGCCGGAGTAGAAGTCCACGTTGGGGTAGAGCTTGCGCTGGATGAAGTAGTCGTCTTCCAGCGCGATTTTTTCCAGTTTCAGCGCCAGCTTGAACAGCGGGTCGTCGTTCAGGCCCAGTTCGTCCAGCACTTCGTGGCAGGTGCGGCGCATGATTTCGGCGCGCGGATCCATGTTTTTGTAGACGCGGTGGCCGAAACCCATCAGGCGGAAGGAATCCCCCTTGCTTTTCGCCCGCTCCAGGTATTGGCCGATGCGCGACTCGTCGCCGATTTCCTCCAGCATCGCCAGCACCGCTTCGTTGGCCCCACCGTGGGCCGGGCCCCACAGGCAGGCGATGCCCGAGGCGATGCAGGCGAAGGGATTGGAGCCGGAGGAGCCCGCCAGGCGCACCGTCGAGGTGGAGGCGTTCTGTTCGTGGTCGGCGTGGAGGATCAGGATGCGTTCCAGCGCGCGCACCAGCACCGGGTTGGGTTCGTAGTCGCCGCAGGGGGTGGCGAACATCATGTAGAGGAAATTGTCCACGTAGCCTAGGCGCGACTGGGGGTACATGAAGGGCTGGCCGATGTTGTACTTGTAGCACATCGCGGCGATGGTCGGCACCTTGGCGATCAGGCGAAAAGCCGAAATCTCGCGGTGGCGCGGGTTGGCGATGTCCAGCGAGTCGTGGTAGAACGCCGATAAAGCGCCCACCATGCCCACCATGATGGCCATGGGATGGGCATCGCGGCGGAAACCGGTGAAGAAGCGGTTCATCTGGTCGTGCACCATGGTGTGGTCTTTGACCGTCGCGTCGAACTTGGCTTTTTGCTCCGCATCGGGCAATTCGCCGAACAGCAGCAGGTAGCACACCTCCAAAAAGTCGGACTGTTCCGCCAATTGCTCGATGGGATAGCCGCGGTAGAACAGCAGGCCCTTGTCGCCGTCGATGTAGGTGATGCTGGAGGGGCAACTGGCGGTGGACAGGAAACCGGGGTCGTAAGTGAAATAGCCGCGCTTGCTCAAGGAGCGGATGTCGATCACGTCCGGTCCCAACGTGCCGGACAAAACCGGCAGCTCGATCGGCTCGCCGCCGTGGCTGAAAGTGAGGGTTACTTTAGCTTCGCTCATGTTTTTTTTCTCCGCGCCGGATTCGCCGGGCTGTGAGTTGCGTGGCGGGCCGCTTCTGCCGGCCCTTGGCAAGGTCAGGGCTCGTTGATGAGGCCGAGTATCGTTTTCCAGGACGTATTATGGCTGTCCAGCTTGCCGAGAATCAAATCCCAGAGCTCATTATCGGGCATTTCCAGCAGTTCGCCAAAGGCGGCGCGGCCGGCCGGGCCCAGCGCAGCATAATGGCGTTCGAGGAAACGCGCCAGCACCAGGTCGAGTTCCAGCAGGCCGCGGCGGCAATTCCAGCGGAGGCGATTGAGTTCTGCGGTGGAGACCATTAAATTCATTGCTCGATCAAAAAAACACTAACCGCAAGGGACGCAAAGGTTCGCAAAGGAAAACCAGAACCTTCAAATAGGCCAGCCTGAAGGCTTTTGCGAGTTGAGTAGCCTGGCGCTGAGGCCAAAGCCCTAGCGATTGTAGATATGTAGATCAGGTTGGCGC
>JAIOJO010000002.1 GCA_019911985.1 Sulfuricellaceae bacterium
CGCCGGTCGTAGCCAGCCTACGATGCCAAGGAGCGCAACGCCGCAGACGCCGGCTTTTGACACAACCCTTACGGGACGGGGTTTTGCGGGCGCCGGGCGGTGTCGCTCGACGCTTGTGTGGAATGACCACACCGCGCGCCCAGCTTCGTGCCCGGCCTCCCGCAAAACCCCGTCGCGACCCCGTGCGACTTAATCAGAGGCTCCTTAACTTAGGGATACAGGTGGAGCGCGGGAAGGAGGGAGAGGGGAAAAACAACTCGAGTATGCCGATTCGCTCGGCAATATAAAGTTTATCGACAACAGTGCGCCCTGGATAGGCGAAAGCAGGACAGGCACGGCAATAGCATTGCCTAACAGCAAAAGCTGATCGCGCTTGAGTTCCTGGGTCACTCCTATCGCCGGTGCGTCCACGGCCGTGATCGCGTCGCATTGAGTTTTATCTACCGACAGTGATACTTGCAGCGGCAAATCGACGTGGAAATGTATCCCGCTTTCAATCGATAGACCTTGGGCATGGGCATGCAGCAGCGGAACCAAGCACTGCAGCAAGACCAATAGCTGTATCAAGAATATTTTTAGGCGTGACATGCGGCAACTTTAAACCAAGTCTAAACTTGAGTCAAAGAATGATTCTTCTATGAAAAAAGGGGCGAAACAGGAAGATAGTTTGCCGCCGGATGATCCGGCGGCAAACTCGAGAACGATATTAAGCGGCTGCCGTGATGGCTACGCTAATATCGACAGAGACGTCTGTATGCAAAGATAAAGTCACGGGATGATCGCCGATCGACTTGAGCGGCCCATTCGGCAGACGCACTTCCGCTTTCACGACGTCAAAACCGTTGGCGGCTAAGCCTTCAGCGATGTCGCTATTAGTAACGGAGCCGAACAGCTTACCATCCACGCCGGCTTTGCGGGCCAAGGACAAGACATAGGCCTCAAGCTTAGCGGCACGCCCTTGCGCTTCAAGCAATTTCCCTGCTTGGATTTTTTCCAGTTCGGCTCGACGCGCTTCGAATTCAGCCATATTGGCGGCTGTAGCACGTTTAGCCTTGCCTTGGGGGATCAGGAAATTACGGGCATAGCCATCCTTAACCTTAACGACATCGCCCAATTGGCCGAGATTGGTCACTTTTTCAACCAGAATAATTTGCATGATTCGATTCCTTAGTGCACGTCGGTGTAGGGCATCAGCGCCAGGAAGCGAGCGCGTTTAATAGCAACGCCCAATTGACGTTGATATTTAGCCTTGGTACCGGTAATACGGGAAGGGATAATTTTCCCATTTTCCGAGATGAAATCTTTCAGGAGTTCAGTATCCATATAATCGATTTCCTTAATACCCTCGGCACTAAAACGGCAATATTTGCGGCGTTTGTTGTAACCTTGCCCACTGCGCTTTGGCCGGGCGTTCTTTTTGCTGTCCTTACGTGGCATTTTAACCTCGCTCAAGTAATTGTATTTGTTTCACATGCAATACCAATTGCGTACCCATGCGGCTTTTTTGTGCCAAGAATCCATCGATGCGAACCATGTCGCCTAGCGCTAATTCCTTCATTTGCTGGGCGGCGTCGGCAACGGCCATCGCCGGAACCTTGCACTGAATTTTGCGCTGGAACCCCGCTTCGATCTGCTCCGAATCGTGACTGAGTGAGAAATGCCGCACCGGCAATCCAGCCGGGGTATACCGCATTTCAGTCAACTCGCTGATTCGCCCACACAGAGCGACCCGGTTGCACTCCACCGATTACGCGGATTCCCCGCTAGCAGCCGCCTCTTCCACGACTTCACCAGCGGCTGGGGGGGCTATGACCGACTTGGATTTTTCCTCTCGCATCATGACCGATGGCTGCACAACCGATGCCTTTTTCAGGATGGTCAGGTGGCGTAGCACCGCATCGTTGAAACGGAAGGCGTGCTCGAGTTCGTCCAGGGTTTCCTGATCGCACTCGATGTTCATCAGCACATAATGCGCCTTGTGCATTTTTTGAATCGGATAAGCCAGTTGGCGGC
>JAIOJO010000069.1 GCA_019911985.1 Sulfuricellaceae bacterium
GCATGGATCTCGGCATCGTTGAACCAGAGGCCGGGCAGCTCCGTCTGCACCGGCTTGCCGCTGCCGCCGTCAAGCCGGTAGCCGCCCAGGTCCTTGTCGAAGACGATTGGCATGCGCAGCCGGTCGCGCATGAACTGGATGTCGCGGTTCAGCGTCGCCCGCGAGGCTTCCGTGCGCTCCTGCATGAGCGTGAAGGACACGACGTTGCGGTTCTTGAGCAGCTGCTCCAGCTTGTAGATGCGTTCGTTAAGCGGCATGGCTGGTTCCTGAGCTACGGACTCCCTGGCGGCATTATGCTGCCAGCAAGCAATCGAGACAAGGAACGGGAGATACTTTCGAGGGAAAACCGCCAGGCTCACCCCTTGAGACTGCCAGCCTTTATCCTGCTTATGTGATCCGGCAAGAACCCCGCATGTCTCGAAAGCTGAAGGAACTGATATGGAAACACATGGGAATGTAGCACTGGGAGAAGCGCCGCCGCGTCTTTCACGGGAATGGCCTGCCTTTGCCGACAGGCTTGCCTCAGCCTTGGCTGGCTTGGTGGAGGACAACTATCTGATCCTTTCGGACAAGCGCTCAGACCGTTTCATCCAGTTCGCGGCTCAGGGCAGCTTCGGTCTGCGCGCAGAAACCACCAGCAATCCCTACCTGGCGAAGCCGGATCGGCTTTCCGAGAAGCAAATCGACCGCCTGCAGGAGGTTGGCTGGATGCCGCCTTCGGGTGATCCGTCCTTCTCCACGCCCGAAAACGACCCGGACGGCTCGCCGAATTTTCACATCGATTTTCCCGCCCCGGTATCGCACGCGGAGGTCGCCCGGTTGGCAGTAGATACCCTTTCCCGGAACCTGCAGATACCGCATCCCGGCTTCCTGGAATACGAGGCATTTGATGGCGCAGGCAATTCGCTTTTACTCGAGGGACTGGGATTGAAGCGCGCGGAGCGTGGCGTCCCGTTGGATCATGCAACGCTATCGCAACAGTTGCTTGCGGCGATGCGGGAAGTCACTGGCATCGACGACCTTGAATACGACGAAGATGGGGACATAACTGTTCGCTATGGCAGCGTTATGGTCTTTACCTGTCCTTTGGACAAGCCGCCCCGCATTCTCATCCACTCCCCTTTGGTGCTCGGCGTCAGTGAGAGCCTCCCGCTGCTGGCTCGCCTGAACGAGTTCAACATCGGCGCCAGCTACATGCATTTCTTCTTCAGGGAGGGAGACATCTTCGCGATGGCCGATCTTCCTGCCGTTTCCCTGGTGGCCAGGCAGTTGGGTGGCGTCCTGCGCCTGTTTTGCGAGATGGCCGATGGGGTCTTTGAGCTGCTTGCCGCCGAGTTTGGCGGTAAGATTGGATATTCCAGCGACATGCCGAGCCTACTCAGGCACTGAAATGGGATGGCGAGTCGAATTGAACGACAGGAATTACGTCAAGGAATGGAAATGACCAACAATATGCGGCAAGTCATCTTGCAGATTTTAGGGGAAGGGGGCGAGCTCACCCTTATCGGAGACAACACCTCCAAGGGTTGGACGTACACCCTCGCCATCGTCGACCAGACGCTGACCTTTATCGAGGAGGGCGGCGAAATCAGCGGAATCTGCGGAACGGCCTCGACGTGGCAAGGCGCTCTGAAGCTTCTGGATATTTATCCCTGGCACATGCTCTCTGCGGTGCATGTGCATCCGGAGTTTGCCGAGCGCACCCTGCGGGCTGCCAGCGCGCGTCTCGCCAAGGAGAAATCCTCGCACGCGGAAAGCCGGCTGAGGCGCTGGCAAGAGAAATGCCGCCGGCCGGAGGCCGAGTAGTGCCCGGATTGCGCGTCACCTTCGGCCTGCACCTGGACGGCCAGCGCGCCGTGCAGCCAGCTGACCGCCTAGGCGAGATCACGGTCGGTCCCCTCGGGTTGCTCGCCATCCTGGAAACCCACCTGGGCCTGCTCGGCAATCAGCCCTCGCGCGCCGAGCGGATCGTGCAGTACCGGGAATGCCTGGCGAAGGCCGACGGCGCGGCACGCTTCAATCACGTGAGCTTCGCCACGGACCCCCAGGGCGTCGCCGATGCGCTGCTCGAATGGCGCGACCTGTGGCATCTGCACGGATGGGATGGACACTTCGACGACGTCGCACCCGCCCGCCTGCGCGATCTGGCTGCAGTCGAGGAAATCGCCGCGCGACAGCTTGCCCCTTCCCTCGGCGAGCGCCTGGCGCGCGTCCGCCGCGAACTCGACCGGCGCACGCCACCCATTGAGAGCGTGCGGCTGGCGGAGGCCTTGGAGGCGCTGCCGAAGCGCTGGCGCGAGGTTCTGGCCAGGCTGCCGGTCGTCGCCTGGACTGTTGAGGCGGCTGGCGAGGGGTTTCTCGGTAGGCTCCAGGAAGTGCTCAGGCGGGCCGCCGCCGGCGAGAAACCCGGCAGGATGCCTTGGGAGGAAGACGGCAGCGTAAGGGTGGCCCGGAGCGAGACGCGCTTTCTCGCCGGCGCCTGGCTGGCGAATGAAGCGGCGGATGCGCCGTCCACGCTGCTCGTCTCAACCCTGGAAAACGCCCGCCTGGATGAGAGCTTGGCGCGCGCCGGCCGGCCGCGCCACGGCTTGCGCGAAGCGAGCGCCTTCCGCCCGGCGCTGCAGGTGCTGCCGCTCGCCCTGGAACTCGTCTGGGAGCCGCTCAATTTCTACGGCCTTATCCAATTCCTCACCCATCCGGTGTCCCCCATCCCGGGCTTCGCTCGACGGAAGCTCGCCGCGAAGGTCGCCGAGCGGCCGGGCATCGGTGGCGCGTCCTGGAATGAAGTGCTGGCCGAGATCGACGGGCACTACGGCGAGGGCACCGCCGCCGTTCGCGAGTCGATTCGCCTCTGGGTGGAACATCCGCGCCATCGGCCCGAGGAGGGCGCGCCGGTGTCCTTCGTGCTGGAGCGGGTCGAGACCCTCGCCGAATTCTTCCGCTTCCACCTCGGCGAGGAGGATACCGCGCGCCGGCTGGCCTACCATGCCGGCCATTCGCAATGCCGGGCCTGCCTGGAATCGCTCAGGGCCCTCATTGCCCAGGGCGCCGCCACGATCCGGCCGCGCCAGTTGCAGAAGCTCGTTGTGCAGGCCACTGCCAACGGCAGCGACAACCCTTTGCTCGTTGCGGAGGTCGGGGCGAACCTCGCCATCACCCAGCCGGGTGCGGTCGTCGAGGCGGTCGACCGGGTGATCTGGTGGCAGCTCGCAGCGCCCGTCCTGCCCCCGCCCTATCCCTGGTCAGCGGCCG
>JAIOJO010000070.1 GCA_019911985.1 Sulfuricellaceae bacterium
TACAACCGGAAACGGCGTCATTCGACCCTCGGCTACAGGTCGCCGACCCAGTTCCTGAAGGACTGGATCAACACTCAGCATGATGAAAAACGGGTAGCATGAAACCCACTCGTTGGAAGACGAAAAACCGGGGGAACCTCACCCCGCAACCATTATCGGGTCCGGTCGGATTCATCAGCGTGTCGTCTGCTTGGGATGTTGTAGTAGCCCTCAAAGCAGACGGTAGTGTGTGGGTTTGGGGCCGTTTCGGTGGCGGCACCTCTACTAATGCGACCCCACAGATAAACCTGACGCAGTTCTTCACGGGTGCCAGCGCTATATCGGCGGGTGGAGACCTTGGTGGTTTTACGCTTGCTCTAAAATCGGATGGGAGTTTGTGGACTTGGGCTTGGAACAACAGCATTCCCTATCAGATTGGAACGGGTTTTACCGCCATAAAGGCTGGATATAGCCACGCTCTTGCTCTCAAGGCAGACGGCAGTCTATGGACGTGGGGGAGTAATCGTACCGGAGAGCTCGGAGATGGCTCCCCCGTGAGCAACTATAGTTATCTGGCTAGCCCTGCCCAGATCGGTACGGGATTCACTTCAATAGGGGCAGGCACCCAAACTTCTTTTGCCGTTAAAGCCGACGGTAGCGTGTGGGCGTGGGGCGCGAACGGTTACGGGCAACTAGGCGACGGCACTACGGTAGAGTGGCATGTCCCCACTCCTATTAATTTCAGCCTATTCACCGCAGATGTAACCTCTCCGACCGTCCCCGCCGCCCTGACCGCCACCGCGTCCGGCCCCAGCCAAATCAACCTGGCCTGGACCGCTTCGACCGATAACACCGCTGTCGTCGCCTACCAGGTCTACCGCAACGGCCTCCTCCAGACCACGCTGGGCAACGTCACCAACTACAGCGACACCGGCCTGACCTCCTCCACCCTCTACAGCTACAGCGTAGCCGCCTGCGACGCCGCCAACAACTGCTCGGCACAAAGCGCGGTAGCTACGGCAACTACAGCGGCGGCTGTGTCCGACACCATCGCCCCGACGGTACCCACCGGCCTCAGCGTTGTCGTATCGGGTTCCAGCCAAATCAACCTGGCCTGGACGGCTTCAACCGACAACATCGCCGTCACCGCGTACCAAGTCTACCGCAACGGCGCGCTGCGCACCACGCTGGGGAATGTCACGAGCTACAGCGACACCGGCCTGACAGGAGCCACCCTCTACAGCTACACCGTCACCGCCTGCGACGCCGCGAATAACTGCTCGGTACAAAGCACGGCGGCCTCGGCCACCACCTCCGCCGCCACGGCTACCTTGTCTGCCTTAAGCCTGGCGTGTCCCGCCACCCTCGCCAGCAGTGCTTCCGCTGCCTGCACGGCGAACGCGAGCTACAGCGACAACAGCAGCAAGGCCGTGAGCGCCGCGTGGAGCAGCAGCAACACCGCCGTAGCCGCCGTTAGCGCCAGCGGGCAAGTCACCGCCGCCAGCGTCAGCGTCGATACGCCGGTAACCATCAGCGCCAGCTACAGCGAAAACGGCGTCAGCAAAACCGCCAACGCCATCGTCACGATCACGGCCGCCGTCGCCCAAGCGAACAACGCCTGCAGCGGCAGCGGCAAATACCTGACCGGCATCAGCATCGCGGGCGGCGCGGCGAAAAAAGCGGGCGATACTCTGGACGTCAACTACTGCCTGAAGAACTTCAGTAAAGTCAGCCGCTTCGACATCTACGTTGCGGTGCAACTGCCGGACACCAGCCTGCTGTACCTGAAATCCACGGGCTTCTTCGGCACCCCGGTCTTTACCACCAGCATCACGCCTTACCTGAAGAATACCCTGATCCCCGACCTGGCCGGCCCGGTTTTGTCCATTCCCGAACTGCCGCTGGAATTGCCTTTGGGCAGTTACGTCTTCTACGCGGTTCCGGTGCTGACGGGCAAGAGCGTGCAGAACAATGCGAATTGGATCGGACAAATTTCCCAAGGGACGTTTAGTTTGAGTTGGTAAGTTTATCCTGCAGGTGAAAGGGCCTTGCTATAGCAGCAAGGCCTTTTTTTGGGCGCTATTTCCAGGTGCAATGGAATCGGCTTTCCGGGTCCGTCCATTTTCATTATTGGTAGGTCAGGTTGGCGCGTAGCGGCTACCTGACAATCTACTGCACCACTCAATGTCAGGGAGTCAGGGAGCTTCGCACTCTGACTACAGGGCTCCGCGGCGCGTCCGGCTGATGGAAAATAGAACATTTAAGAATCATCGGAAACATGAAATATATTTATAATTAGAATGTTAGCGTATTTTACGCGTATATTTAGAAAAACTGGTTTGTGTATTCTATTGCACCAATTTTTCGGTTTCAAGCAGACTCAAATTCAAGCCGAAAAGTCTTCCCGAGAGCGGAAGCCGCGCTTGCAAGCGTCGTTAATGTTAGGCTGGTATCGGTCTCATCCAGAAGACGATTGAGCGCTGCCCGGCTGGTGTGCATCTTTTTGGCCAAGGCAGTCTTGGTTAGCTTCTGAACCTTCATCTCCTGTTCGATTTGCCAAGCGATCACCCGCTTCATGGCG
>JAIOJO010000071.1 GCA_019911985.1 Sulfuricellaceae bacterium
TGAAGCGGCAACAACCCTGCTCCGAAGCAAGACGCGCGGTTGTGTCATTCACAACAAGCGGCTTGCGACAAAGGGATGCGCTCAAATAGCCCCCAGCCCGGAGGGTTGCCGCGAATCCGCGCGTCTGCGGCGTTGCGAGGCAATGGAATGACCATTGCCTGCGCCTCGCGCCTTGCAGCCATCGCGGATTCGCGGCAACGCAGTGATAAATTATTTACGGACAAACTCTAAGTGCCTTTAAGACAGGCTTAAACATTCTTTCGGGGCTGACGGCGGACTTCGCGTCCAAGACAGCCCCGCTTTTTTAGTATTGGGAGGTAAAACATGATCCGGGTTCCCTTGACTGTGGCCGGTGCCGAAGCCTTACGCGCGGAATTGCATCGTTTGAAAACAGTAGACAGGCCGAGCGTAATAGCCGCCATCGCCGAGGCTCGCTCCCACGGCGATTTGTCCGAGAATGCGGAATACGACGCCGCCAAGGAGCGGCAAAGCTTTGTCGAGGGGCGGATCATCGAATTGGAAGGCAAGCTTTCCAGCGCCCAGATCATCGACCCGAAAACCTTGGATGCGGAAGGCCGCTGCGTGTTCGGCGCCACGGTTGAGCTGGAGGATCAAAATTCCGGCGAGATATTCACCTACCAGATCGTCGGCGACGACGAGGCCGACCTCAAGCTCAGCAAGATTTCCATCAGCTCGCCGATTGCGCGCGCCTTGATCGGCAAAGAGGCGGGCGACGTGGTCGAGGTTCAGGCGCCGGGCGGGATACGCGAATACGAAGTGCTGGACGTTAAATACATTTGCGTTCCCCACGCGGCGATGAGAACTTTTGCTGATTACCTCGCCTTGATAGCCGCCACGCTCTGGGTTGGCGGCCTTTGGGCTATCGGATACCTGGCGGTGCCGTTGCTGTTTTCCCATCTAGGGGACAAACAATTGGCGGGGATGATGGCGGGGCGATTGTTTAGCGCAATGGCCTATGTCGGCCTAATCAGCGGAACCTACTTGCTGCTGCTGCGCTTTGCCCGTTGCGGCGGTTCGGCGGTGAAACAGGCTTTCTTTTGGGTGCTGGTGTCGATGCTGGCGCTTACCCTCGCCCAGTTGTTCGGCATTCAACCGCTGATGAACGCGCTCAAGGCGCAGGCTTTGCCGCTGGACGTGATGCACAGCGTGTTCCGCGACCGCTTTGCGGCTTGGCATGGCATATCGAGCATCGCCTATTTGCTGCAAAGCCTGCTGGGATTGGCGCTGTTGCGCCTGGCGAATTCACGGTAAAGTAAGGCGCGGCTTCTCGGCGGGCTTGTAAATAATCAGAATTTTGCCGATATGCTGGACGGCCGCGGCGTCCAGTTGAGTGCAGAGTTCCTCCAGCAAGTGTTTGCGCTGCTCGCGGTCGTCGCTGTGCACCTTGACTTTGATGAGTTCGTGGCGTGCCAGGGTGGACGTGGCTTCTTTCAGCACCGCTGCGCTCAGGCCGGCGTCGCCGATCATGATCACGGGCTGCAAACCATGTGCCTTGCCGCGCAGAAAACGGCGCTGGGCGGGCGTTAAGGAAATCATCCTAAAAACCTCAGTTGGACGGGGTGGAGTGTGCGGTTTTTGGGGTGTATGGCAAGGCGCAACGACGCGGAATGGTTGTTCCATTCCAAGGAGTTGCAACGTCGCCATGCGCCACAAAAACTGTGCAATCCACCTCGTAGCGGACTCACCCACCGGGTGAAACGGTAAATTATGAAGAAATTTATTGGAATCACTCTAGTTAAATATCCAGTCGAGCGGTCAACTAAGGTTTCTAGGATCATGCCTATCCCTCGAAAAAATCGAGCAGTTTAACCGATGAAACGCAGCAAAACCAGCAAACAGTGGATGCGCGAGCATGTCACCGACCCTTTTGTGAAACGCGCCAAGCAGGAAGGTTTCCGCTCGCGCGCCGCTTATAAACTGGACGAGATCGACGAACGCGATCATTTGTTCAAGCCGGGCATGCTGGTTGTCGACCTCGGCGCGGCGCCCGGCGGCTGGTCGCAGTTGGCGGCGCAGAAACTGGGCGGCCGCGGCAAGGTCATCGCCTTGGATGTGCTGGAAATGGTCGGGCTCTCGGGCGTCATATTCATTCAAGGCGATTTTCGCGAGGACAAGGTGCTGGCCCAGTTGACCGATGCGCTGGAAGGGCGTCGGGTAGACCTTGTTATTTCCGATATGGCGCCCAATATCACAGGTATCAGTTTGTCCGACCAGGCGCGCAGCATGCATTTAGTTGAACTTGCGCTGGATTTTGCCGTCGGACATCTGAAGCCCGGAGGAGATTTCCTGGTCAAGGTATTCCAGGGCGAAGGCTTCGATGCATTTCTGAAGGCCATGCGGCAAAATTTCCGCCAGGTGCTAAACCGCAAGCCCGACGCGTCCCGTGGCCGCAGCAGCGAGGTCTATCTGCTCGGCAAGGGCTTGCTGGGGAAGCCAGAGTTAAATGCAGAGAAAAGCGCTGACATGGCCTAGCATTGAGTCTAGAATACAAGCCAGTGATTTGAATTCGATTTTTAGGAGTAAGCGGTATTGAATAATCTAGTCAAAAATGTAGCGATCTGGCTCATCATCGCTTTGGTTCTGATGACAGTGTTTAATCGCTTCGGTGCGCAGCATGCGGCGTCCACCCAGATCGATTACTCCCGTTTTATCGAGGACGTGAAGGCCGGCAAGATTACCAAGGTGGTCATCGAAGGCCACGTGCTCAAAGGCACGACGGCAGAGGGCCAACTGACCACCAGCTACGCGCCTTCCGACCCTTGGCTGGTAAGCGATCTGCTCAAGAATAATGTGGTGGTGCAGGCGAAGCCCGAGGAAGAGCCCTCCTTCCTGGTGACCTTGCTAATCAACTGGTTCCCGATGCTGCTCTTGATTGGCGTGTGGATTTTCTTCATGCGCCAGATGCAAGGCGGCGGCAAGGGCGGCGCTTTTTCCTTCGGCAAAAGCAAGGCGCGCCTGCTCGATGAAAATACGAATCCGGTCAACTTTTCCGATGTGGCCGGTTGCGACGAAGCCAAGGAAGAAGTCTCCGAATTGGTCGAGTTTCTGCGCGATCCGGGCAAATTTCAGAAACTCGGCGGGCGCATTCCCCGTGGCGTGCTGATGGTGGGCAGTCCCGGTACGGGTAAGACCTTGCTGGCCAAGGCTATCGCGGGCGAGGCGAAGGTTCCCTTTTTCAGTATTTCCGGTTCGGATTTTGTCGAGATGTTCGTCGGCGTCGGTGCCTCGCGGGTGCGGGATATGTTCGAGCAGGCCAAGAAAAACGCGCCGTGCATCATCTTTATCGACGAGATCGATGCCGTCGGCCGCCAGCGCGGCGCCGGCCTGGGCGGCGGCAATGACGAACGCGAGCAGACCTTGAACCAATTGCTGGTGGAAATGGACGGTTTCGAAGGCACTTCAGGCGTCATCGTGATCGCGGCGACCAACCGTCCGGACGTTCTCGATCCAGCCCTGATGCGTCCCGGCCGCTTCGACCGCCAGGTGGTGGTACCTTTGCCCGACATCCGCGGGCGCGAACAAATTCTCATGGTGCATATGCGCAAGGTGCCGATTTCGCCCGATGTGCGTGCCGACATCTTGGCGCGCGGAACACCTGGAATGTCCGGCGCGGATCTGGCCAACCTCGTCAACGAAGCGGCTTTATTTGCGGCTCGCTCGAATAAGCGCGTCGTCGATATGGACGACTTCGAGCGCGCCAAAGATAAAATCTTTATGGGCGCCGAGCGCAAGTCCATCGTGATTTCTCCCGAAGATAAGCGGAAAACGGCCTACCACGAGTCGGGCCACGCCATCATCGGCTCCCTGCTGCCGGGGTGCGACCCGGTGCATAAAGTGACGGTCATTCCGCGCGGGCGCGCTTTGGGCTTGACCTGGTCCTTGCCCGAGAAAGATCAGTTCAGCCTGTACCGCGACCAGATGCTGGCGCAGATTTGCATGCTTTTCGGCGGGCGCGTTGCGGAGGAGTTGTTCGTAGGCGACGTTTCGACGGGCGCCTCCAACGATTTCGAGCGGGCGACGAGTCTGGCGCGCGATATGGTGACCCGCTACGGCATGTCGGAAGCGCTTGGCCCCATGGTCTATGCGGAAAATGAGGGGGAAGTGTTTCTCGGGCGTTCCATCACCACCCATAAGAACGTGTCCGAAGCGACCATGCAGAAGGTGGATATCGAGATTCGCCGCATTATCGACGAGCAATACGCGCATGCTCGCAAGCTGCTCGTGGAAAACCGCGATAAAGTCGAGGCGATGACTGCCGCTTTGCTGGAATGGGAAACGATAAACGCGGATCAGATCAAGGATATTATGGCCGGTCTTCCGCCGCGGGCGCCGAAACCGGCTCAGCCGCCTGCTCCACCTGCCGGAGACGGCGGCCCGAGCGCGCCCGCCCCGGCAACGCCGCCCTCTCCGGCTAATCCAGCCCAGGAAGCCTGATAGCCGGAGATGGGAGATGGGTAATGGGTGTGAGTCTTACTCGTTACCCATAGCTCATTACTCATCACCGTTTCACCAACATGCTTCGTTGCGGCCGCTTCAATCTATCCCTAGATCGACCCTTGATTATGGGGATAATCAACGTAACGCCCGACTCGTTCTCCGACGGCGGGCGCTTTTTTTCGCCGGCTTCCGCGCTTGCGCATGCCCGGCGCCTGATCGACGAAGGCGCTGACCTGCTGGATATCGGCGGCGAATCTACGCGTCCCGGCGCGGCTGCGGTTCCCGAGCCGGAGGAGCTGGAGCGCGTGATCCCCGTGCTGGACGCGTTGAGCGGGCTGAACGTGCCGCTATCGGTGGATACCCGTAAGCCGGCCGTGATGCGCGCGGCGTTGGCTGCCGGCGCGGATATGATCAACGATGTCAACGCATTCCGTTCCGCGGACGCGCTGGAGGTTGTCGCAAGCAGCGAAGCCGCGCTGTGCATGATGCATATGCAGGGAGAACCGCGGACTATGCAGGCGCAGCCTAAATATAGCGATGTGGCGGCCGAAGTGACAGCCTTCCTCGCAGAGCGCGCAGCCGCCGCCGTGGCGGCGGGGATCAGCCGCGAGCGCTTAATGATAGACCCGGGGTTCGGGTTCGGGAAAACCCTGCAGGACAATCTCGCCTTGTTGCGGAATTTACCGCAATTGGCCGCATCCGGCTTGCCGGTCTTGGCCGGTCTTTCACGCAAATCCATGTTGGGAGAGATCACCGGCCGGGGCGTTACGGAACGCGGCGCCGCTAGCTTGGCGGCGATGCTGATGGCGCTAGAGTACGGGGCAAAAATGATTCGGGTGCACGACGTGGCGGACGCGCGCGATGCGCTCAAGGTATGGCAAGCGATTCGGGTGATAAGTCATTGTTAATGAATGAAATTGGCATGCGTTGCTGCGTAGTCGGGATGGATGCAAGGCGCGAGGCGCTATGAACGATTGTTCCACTTTTCAGTCTGGCAACGCTGCAGATACCCGTCTACGCAGCAACCCTTCGGG
>JAIOJO010000072.1 GCA_019911985.1 Sulfuricellaceae bacterium
CTATTCCTCCATCCAAGATTCGGGCATGGGTTAAGATCAGACACGCAGTGTACGAGGGCAACGCTAAATGGGCCGTCCAGTACGACCGCTCGCGCGACGTGACCATGAACGACCTCGAATGGCTGGCAAAATTTCAAGAGAATGTGGAGGAAGCGCCGCCCGGAAGCTGGCTTGATGTTGATATTGAAGTTTCCGAGATACCGCTTGATAAAGACAACAGGCCCATCCGTGACCCCGACTACAGCATTAGCAAGGTTCACGATGTAAGGAAGCCGGAGCCCGGTAGGGATTTATTCGATGCCATCGACGAAGAAGCCGATACCGCTGAAGAAGGCCCTGAAGGAGGGCAAGCTTAAGCAGTTCATTCGCGAGCACGCGAAGGACGATCCCGGCGATATGGAGAAGCTGGATAAGGCCCTTAAGCGTCCTGCTTCGGGAACGTCGAAAGCAACTCCGAAAGCATCGTCTCGGGGTTCTCGCGACGATTGAAGCGGTACTCGAATTCTTTGGCGTAGGTGCCAACGTACTTCGGGCTGACCCACACATGGGTGCCGCGAATGCCGTTCTTGAGGTGCCGCCAGAAGTTCTCGATGCCGTTCACGCTGGCCCCGTCGAAGCCGACATACTCGCCTTCTGAATGATTCACCCGGCGCGGGTAGTAGCCGTGATCTTCGAGGCCCTGATAGGAGCGCAGTTCGTCGGTGTGAACGTCTGTCTCCGGCAGGACGTGAGCCTTGATGTGCGGGAGCAGGCTTGAACGCTTCACGTCCGGCACGACCTTGGTCATGACCTTGCCGTCACGCTGCAACATGCCGAGCACGATGGTCTTGTTCTCACCGGATCGGCCCCGCTTGCCGCCACGGCGATAACCGCCGACAACAGTTTCGTCAATTTCGACATGCTGGCCCTCACCGCCGAGGGGTTCTTCGCCGTCGATTTCGGCCATGTGCTCGCGGATCATCTTGCACATGCGCCAAGCCGTTTTGTACGTCACGCCGGTTTCGCGCTCGACTTCCTTTGCGGAGACACCGTGGCGCGTCTGCGTGAACTTGAACATCACATAGAACCAGATCTGAAGGGCCGTGCGGCTACCTTCAAACAGCGTGCCCACGGTCGGGTGAATGTGATGCCCGCACCACTGGCAGGAATACGCGCGTTCGGCCTTGATGGGATACCACTTGGCTTCGCGCTCGCACTTCGGGCACTCGTGGCCCTGACCGAACCGGACGTTGAACAGGTGCGCTAGGCACGCATCATCGTCGGGAAACTGCTTGAAGAACTCGCGGATGTTTGTCGGCTTCGGCATTCGTCTTTCCCCTTCCCATTACAGGTGGGGACGCGATTACCGTATGTCAAGGGGATAGGCCCCAAATTCAGATTCAGAAAAAATACAATTTTCATGAAATTTTACCTTATTAAATACTGCTCCCCCATAGAATGTAGAGCTTGCAAATAAAATTCTTCTGATAATATTATCTCTATCTCCATTTATAGTAATTGCCCTGCGAACGTTTACCCCGGATAAATCTATGTATTCAGATTTGTCCGGGGTTGAAATTAATCTCTCTTTATGATCATTAATGCACGCTGGTAAATTTTCGTGCCGCTCAGGGATTTTTGCTTCTTTCGGTAGGTGAAAATAACACCACTGCTTGCCTCGATATTCGATCAAACGCCTGTCCGGCTCGTCGAATTGGCAACCGGGATCGAGATCGTCGAAGGGTGCGGGACGCTTATAATGAAACGCGCAGGGCATGGCGGGTCTCTTTGGCTGTCGCGCCTTTTGGCTTGGAAACGGTAGCGCGGCTGTGTGTCCGCGCCAAGTATGCGCCATATTGGCGTCGCAATCGGGGCCTAGAGATCCTGTCGCGGCGGGATGGTCGCCGGGTGTGGCGTTGCGGCGCCGGCTGGGCCATGCTGGCGCGAGACGATGCCCGCGCCGCGACGGCGCGCATCGGTCGCCCAACCAGGAGACGAGGTCATGGATAAGACGCCGGTCGTGATGGAGTCGGGGCTCGCGCCCGTGAGCTATACGGACATGCTGCGCGAGAAGTACGGATCCATGGGCTTTCCGGCCTATGAATGGACGGTCAACGAGGACGCGCCCTTCCAGCCGCTGGCCAAGCCGCTGGCCGATTGCCGGGTGAGCCTCCTGTGCAGCGGCGGGATCTCGCTGAAGAGCGCGCCGGCCTGGAACCCGGACGCGCGCAACGATCTGCGCCTGGACGCCATCCCCGCCGACGCGCCGTCCGACGCCTTCCAGGTCCATGACAATTACTACAACGAGGAAAACGTCAAGGCGGACCTGAACTGCCTGTTCCCCATCGACCGGCTGCGCGAGCTGGCCGCCGACGGCACCATCGGCGCGGTCGCGCCGCGCTTCTGGTCCGGCTTCATGGGGCGCACCTATATCCGCCGCAAGGTGCGCGAGGAGGCGGCCCCCGCCTTCGCCGCCGAGCTGAAGAAGGACGCCGTCGACCTGCTGGTCGCGGTGCCCGCCTGTCCGCTGGACCATCAGACCGTCGGCATCGTCGCCCGGGTGGTCGAGGAGGCCGGCATCCCGACGGTGACCGTCTCGGTCGGGCGCGACATCTCGCGCCTGGTCCGGCCGCCGCGCACCGTGTTCGCCAACTTTCCCATGGGCGCGCCGTTCGGCCGCCCGGGCGAGGTGGAGATGCAGCGGGCGATCCTGCGCGACGCCCTCGATTTGGCGGCGACCGCGACCGAGCCCGGAGCCTTCGTCGATCTGACCTACGATTTCGGCGCCGCCTGGGAGGGCACCCTCGGCAATATGGACCCGGCATATCAAAAGCAGAAATGACCAGCCGCATCGCCGCGCTGGCGCCGGGCGCAGGCGGGAGGTCCTGATCTCGTGAGCCGCAGAAAAGGGTCGGTCCGGCGCGGCGGGGCGCCGACTTCGGCCAGGGCGCCACGCGCCGCGAACAAGACCAAGGCGTCGCCCGGCGGGAAGAAGGGCGCGGCCGGGCGTGCCCCCAAGCGCGCGCGCAAACCGCGCCGGCCCCTGTTCCTGCGCCTGATCAACTGGGGGCTGGCGGCCTGCCTGTGGGGTTTCATCGCGCTCGGCGGCCTGCTCGCCTGGTACGCTTACGACCTGCCCGACATCGACCGGCTGGCGCCGGCCGCGGTCCAGCCCGGCGTTCGCCTGGTCGCCGCCGACGGCGCGACCGTCGCCCATTTCGGCGCCCTGCGCAGCGACCCGGTCCTGGTAAGCGAGCTGCCCGCCCATCTGCCCCGGGCGGTGATCGCCACCGAGGACCGCCGCTTCTACCGCCATTTCGGCATGGACTGGCGCGGCATCGCCCGCGCCGCTTGGGTCAATCTGCGGGCCGGGCGCGTCGTCCAGGGCGGCAGCACCCTGACCCAGCAGCTGGCCAAGAACCTGTTCCTCACGCCGGAGCGCAGCATCGGCCGCAAGGTCCAGGAGGCGTTGCTCGCCCTGATGCTGGAG
>JAIOJO010000073.1 GCA_019911985.1 Sulfuricellaceae bacterium
GGGTTGTGTCAAAAGCCGGCGTCTGCGGCGTTGCGCTCCTTGGCATCGTAGGCTCGCTACGACCGGCGTCGCGCGCCTTGCAGCCTCCGGCTTTTGACGCAACGCGATCCCCGTGCGACTTAATCAGAGGCTCCTTAAATCGGCCCTTATTTCGGGGCGCCTGCCTGGGGCGCTCCGGACGACCCAGGCGTCACAGGCGTCAACGGAAGTTCTTCGATGACCGAGAGGAAGGGTAGTGCCGTGTCGTAATGGACGCGCCAATATTTTCCGTCCGGATAATAAGCCACCCGCACCTTCTCGCTAAAGCCCGCATCGACGCCAAGGCAAGCGCTTCCGGCATCCAGGCTGAAGCCCAGCCGCCGGGTTTGCACCACGCTCACCGTGCTGAGCTTTTCCGCCTTGTCGTAGCGCACCCACAGCAGGCCGAGGTGATTCTGGCGGCCGGCATCGTCCACCCAGGCCACCGCGCAGCCGGTCAGCAGGGTGGACAGGGCCAGCGTCGCGAGCACGCGCAAACACGAACTCACGGCCATTAGCCATGATCCACGCGCAGCATGAACACCAGCAAGCCCGTGTCCGTCTCGGCGATATGGTAGGCGCGCCAGCCTTGCTGGCCATAGCTCCGCATCATGTTGTCGAACTGGTTGCGGGCATTCGGGTCATTCGACAGATCGGCAAGCCGGGCGCCCGGCAAGACTTGCGTCTGGTAATAAATGGAATCCATTGAATTTCTCCTGGAGCAAAATCACTGGGAAAGCACGTTTTGCATGTGGTCGTTGAGCTGGTTTTTTTCGCCCAGATTCAGCTTGGGAAGGAGCACCCCGGTGAAACACCGGGATAGCGCTTGCGCATCCGGCTGGGTATCGCAGCGCTCCGAGCCTTGCAAGGAAGCCTTGAATTGCCCGTTGGCCCAGACAATCACGGCTTTCCGGCTCGCCAGGTCCTTTATCTTGCCGAAATCCGCGGCCAATTTCCCATCCAGATCCGCTTCTTGCCGCTTCGCGCCTATCGCGGCGACCGTTTTCCCGGCGACCGCGGACAACAGCCTATCCTTCGCCTTGTTGGTATTGTTCTCGACCAGCCTGACCGCCGCATCGCCGGTGGCAAAGCTTTGCACCAGCCGGATGCCGCCACTGAAGCGGCTGGGGTGTTGCCCCAACTCCTTTTCCACATTGCTGGTACTTTGGCTGTCCGGCTTGTCGGCGCTGCCGGATTCGATGGATATGTCCGCGTAAACCGAAGCCGCTTCGTTGTCGTCATAGGCGACGGGAATCAAGGTGATTTCGCTGCGGCTATAGCCCAGCGACAGCCTCGGCGCCAGGGAAGACGACGAAGCCTGGACGTGCAACAGGCTCAGGTTGGCCTCGGTGGTGAAGAGTATCGGCTGCCGCGATGTCCCGGCGTTTGCCGCCGGCGTAGCGGGGGCGGTGGGAGAACCCGCGGCTTGCCTGGCGGCTTCTCCGGTGGCGAACAATTGCTTGAGTCTGAGATCGCCCAGGCCCAAATCGGAGTCTGTCGCGCCCAATACCGAACGGGCCGTGCCGTCTTTTTTAGGCGGCACGACCGCCACTTCCCGGCGCTGGTAGCCGAGCGAAATGCTATCCGGCACCCCCACCGTACCCGAAACGTCCACGCCCAAGGCGGTGTGTGTGCCGAAAAACAGCACCTCCCGTTCCGAGGCGCAGCCTCCGGCTAGCGCGGCGGCTCCCAACAAAGCTGCCGTAGTGACGATTTTCATCCGTTTCATATTCTCTCCTCAGATCGTTTTAGTATTATCGAAGCGGCCAGCCTCTTCGTTTTCCGTGCCTTGCTTCAAGTCCCCGGCAATATCTTATCCCCCCGTTGGTAGCAATCCGTAAAGCGGTCCAAGCCGTTGCTGCCGCCGTTCACCAGGCGCCGGGCGGTGCGCAGGTCGCCGTCGAGCAGCGCTTCCTTGATCGGGCGTTCCTTGGCCTTGAGAAAGCTGGCCAGCAGCCGTCCGGCGATTATCGGGTCGTTGGCCAAGTCGGGATTGCTCACCAGTTGATCGCCCAGGCCGATGGCGAGTCCGTGCTGCTGGTAATTGGCCTTGCCGGTGAGTTGCACGAAGCCGCGGCCGCGGTATTTTTCGCCGTCGCCCGGCTGGCTGTTGCCGAGGTCGGCGCGCCGGTCGTAGAGGTCGAAAGGATGGCCGCCGGGAGAGGTGTTGTAGCGGGACTGCCCTTCGGAGATCGGGACGAAGCCTTCGGTCTCGGCCCGGATGGTGGCCAGCGCCATCAGCACCATGGGCTTGTCCTGCAGCGCGGCGCCCACCAGGCCGTCGAGAACGGGGGGCAGGTTGGTCTGGATATTGGCGCGCGGCGTCACCGGGAACATCGTGCAGACCCTGTCCACCGTGACGTCCGGAATAACGGAAGGCAAACCGGCATTCTCCGCCAAGCCCAAGGCGGACAGCGTGAGCGGCCCCGCCACGCCGTCCGCGAGCAGCCCGCGGCTTTTCTGGAAGGCCAGCAGCGCCGCCTCGGTGGCCGGGCCGAATTGACCGTCGGCGGCACCCGGCAGGAAGCCTTGGGCGCTTAAGGCGGTCTGGAGTTTGGCGACATCGTCCCCGGCGGCGCCGGGACTCAGGGTATTCATGGTTTTTCTCCTGGCTGAGTTTGTTTGAGCCATTGCGCCACCACATCCTCGGGCGCAGGCGGAGCGGCCTTGGCTTCACCGGCCTGAGCGCCGCCCTTGAGAATGTCCCGGACGCGCCCTAGGGACATCGCCAAGTCGAACCAGTACGGCCCGCCCAAGCCGAGAAGCAGGCCGGTGACGACGGCGGAGAGCAGCCAGAAAGGAAACTGGCCGTTATGGTATAGCCACAGCAGGGCGGCGCGGGGCTGGCTTGCGGCGGCTTGCGCCGGCACGGCGGGGCGGCAGAGCAGATCGATTTGCTTGAGGCCGTCCGGCGGGATGCAGTAGGGGTAATAGGACCAGCCGACGGGCAGGCCGAAAGCGTGGGCCGCCCCCAATTGGTTCAGGATGGCACGGATTTCATCCTCGGACGCCGCACCGGCGGGAGCCGCGGCAGCGGCCGGAGGCGTTGTGGACGGCTGCGCGGCGGGAACGGCGGCGGAAGCGGCGGGCTGCGCGCCCTCGGCGCCGAGGCTTTCCAGGCTGGCGATGGCGCTCTGGGCCAAGGCCGGGTCGGACGCAAAGCCGTTGAACAGGCGCACCGCGTCGATATTCACGCTCAGGGCCAACGCCACGCCCATCGCGTAGGCGAGCATTTTGGCGCGCGTCTTGAACACCTCGGAAATCGCCTGCTCGATGGAATTGAACTCGTCCGTCAGATGGTTCGCCAAGAGCGTGAGCTGCTGCTTGATCTGCGCTTCGTCCTGGCCGGCCTGGGCGAGGTATTGCTGGAACGCCTCGGCGCGCGGCAGGCGGCGCATCAGGTCGTGCAAACTCAGCGAGGGGACGGCGGAGAGCGCGCCGCGGAACAAGGCGAGCACTTTACCGTGGCGCGCCACCAAGTTATCCAGAACGCGGTCGGTGCCGATTTTTTGGATGAAATCGGCGCGCAAGGCGGCTTTATCCGCTTGCGGGCCGGTCACGGTTTTATCCAGCACCGCGTCGAAGAGCGCCCCCAGCATGCCGCGCATATCCCTGACGCGCTGCTGGATGAGTTGATGAATAATTTCCACCAGCACCGTCACTACGCTGGCGAACAGCGCCAGCGTGAGCGTCAGGGCCAAACAAGCATTGAGCAGGTTCACGGCTTCTCCTTAAATTAGTCACAAAATCCCTCTGCGGGACTCCGCATGCCCATCGTAGGCACAATGAAGATAGCGCCGCCGCACGGGCGTGCGGCGACATCGACGATAGCGGTTCTACTGCGAAGGGAAGGAAATGCCTGCATGGCAAGCTTATTTTTATGGGACTTATTCTATACCACAGAACGGCTTTTGGCTTTCCCTCCGTCGATCCGGCCGGGGATTCTCCAAGATCGAATCAAGCCGCCCGTCATAAAGCAAAATGCTGGCAAAGTACAGTTTTGCCCTTTACACTAATCCCTAGCAAACGCAAACGAATAGACCCTACAGAAAGCCGGTGAATGAGTCCCGAACTAGAACAAAAATTGGCGGCAGCCGTTGAAAAAATGCCGGCTTTTCCTAAAAGCGTACAGAAAATCCTGGAATTGACCCGAGACTCGAACTGCGAGCCCAAGGACTTGGTTCAGGTGATCGAAAAAGACCCGGTAATCACGGTCAAAGTCCTGAAGGTGCTGAATTCCGCTTATTACAGCCTGCCGAAGAAAATTACCTCAATTAATCAGTCCGTTGTATATCTCGGCTTCAACACGATCAAGAATATGGCCTTGAGCATCACCGCGATCGGCATTTTGCCGAAACGCAACGAGGCCGGCTTCGATGTGCAGCAATATTTATTGCATTCGCTCACCACCGCCGCAATCGCCAAAAAGCTGGCCGAACGCTTCGACGACACCGACCCGATGGATAGCTATATCGCCGGCCTGCTGCACGATTTCGGCAAAGTCGTTTTTGCCCAGTTCATGCCGGAGGAATTCAAGACCGCCTTGGAGGAAAGCCGCCAAAGCGCGACGCCTCTGCACCGGGTCTTGCACCGCTCCATCGGCGCCGACCATACGGTGGTCGGCTCGATGCTGGCGGAAAAATGGCAATTTTCGCCTCACTTGATCGCGGCGATACGCCACCATCACAGCCCTCTGCTCAACGACGGCAACCTGATGGCCTGCGTTTTCGCCGCCAACGAGATCAGCAAAAAAATGGAATTCGGTTTTAGCGGCAATCCCTGCGTCGAAGAATTGCCCTCCACGCTGGCGGCCCGGCTGGGCGGTTCGCTGGATGAGGTGATCGCCTCGCTGGGGGATTTGACCCCGTTGTACGACGAGGCCAAGCTTTATTCCCAAGTGGAGAACGGCGAATGAAAATCAAATTCTGGGGAGTACGCGGATCGATTCCCGCGCCCGGCCCGAAAACCGTCAAATACGGCGGCAACACCACCTGCATCGAAATCCGCACCGACGACGGCGAGCTGATTATCCGCGACGCCGGCACCGGCATTTTCCCCTTGTCGCAAACGCTGCTGGCGGAGCTCCCGGTGAGCGCCAACGTGCTGATCAGCCATACCCATTGGGATCACATCCAGGGCCTGCCGTTTTTTATTCCCAATTTCATCCCGGGCAATACGCTGCGGCTGCACGGCGCCTTCGATCCCATCACCGGCCAGGGCATCGAGCAAGTGATGCAGGTGCAACTGCAATACAGTTATTTCCCGGTGCGCGAAGCCGAAATGAAGGCCAAGTTCGAATACGTCACGCTGGCGCCCGGCAAAAGCATCCAAATCGGCTCCACCACCATAACGCCGACCCTGTTGAACCACCCGGTCATCGATTTCGGTTACCGCATCGAGTCGCACGGAAAATCGGTGTTTTTTACCGGCGACCACGAGCCGCCCTACAATATTTACGACCCAAGCGACGCATCCTACGAGGAATACCAAGGATTCATCGAAGAAAAAAAACAGATCATACGCACCGCCATTCAGGGCGTGGACGTATTGATAGCCGACTCGTCCTACACCGAGGACGAATACCCGGCCAAGAAGGGTTGGGGCCACGGCACCTTCGACACCTCCGTCCAGCTCGCCAAGGAAGCCGGCGCCAAAGTGCTGTATTTCACCCACCACGAGCCGACGCGCAGCGACGATGCCCTCGAACTCGTCTTCCAGGACGTTCTGTCGCGCCATCCTCGCGCCGCCGGCGACCCCGAGTACCGGCTGGCGCGGGAAGGCGAGAGCTTCGAGTTTTAGAAGCTGTTTTCATTAACCGCAAAGTCGCCATGTAAAGACCATGCGTTATGGGCCTTTCCCCGTCACCGGATAGGTAAATGCCTATGGGTATCCTGTTCCCTTTGCGTCTTTGTGGTTCAAAGAAGAGTTTTTAAAGCCGCCCTGCCTAGCCTGGCAACGTCGGTAGGCTTCCCTTCATGCCGGAGGTCCTTGATGAAATTTCTCCCTGCGCGGCGCTGGCCGCACCGCCTGCGCAATAGGCTGCAATCCCTGCTGCTGCAGGGATTGCAGCCTAT
>JAIOJO010000074.1 GCA_019911985.1 Sulfuricellaceae bacterium
TTGACTCCACAAGGAGCTGGCCTAAAGTCTAACCGACGTCTCCCAACTCAGCCATCTCGATCACGTCGGCTATTGTAGACTCGGCGCTCTCTTCGTTGGTAAGTGAAGGATACGAGGCGGCCAGGCATAAAGTGCGCCGCCAATTCGGCATCGAGGCCATGTTGAACCGGATGGAGGCCGTGTTCCAATCGTCCAGGAAGTAAGCTTGTGGCGGGCATGTCGAAAGGTGTGCAGCGGGAAGGAACAGCCGGTTCGGCATCCTTAGAAGGATCGCGACGTGGACTTGGCGGAGAGGGAGGGATTCGAACCCTCGGTAGGTTTGAACCTACGCCTGATTTCGAGTCAGGTACATTCGACCACTCTGCCACCTCTCCGCGAAGGAGGCGTATTGTAGCAGCAACCGGGGCTTTTGTTGAAGTTATCGTTGTGGACAATTTTCACGAAAGTGTCCACACTTGCCTGCATGCGCTACTTACTTTGCCTCTTCTCGGTCGCATTGCTGGTTTCTTGCAGTCTTCACGACGACGGCATTCCGCCTGCGCAGCAAAGCGGGGAGCTGGTCGTCGTGACGCGGAACAGCCCCACTACGTATTATCAGGATTCCGACGGCAACTCCGCCGGATTGGAATACGACTTGGTCGAGTTGTTCGCTGCGGAACTGGGACTCAAGGCGAAATTCATCGTTGCCGGGCGATTCGACGACATCATTCCCACTCTCGTCCGCCACCAAGCCCACTTGGCCGCCGCGGGCCTGACGGTCACCCCCGAGCGGGAGCGCTGGGTGCGCTTCGGCCCGGTCTATCAGACCGTCAGGCAACAACTCTGCTACAACACCGACACTCTCCGCCCGCGCAGCCTAAAAGACGTAGTCGGACAACAAATCGAGGTCGTGGCCGGCAGCAGCTACGTTGAAACGCTGAAAGCCGCCCAGAAAAATATCCCGGCGCTCGCCTGGAAAGAAATCGACGTGCTGGAAAGCGAGGAGCTGCTGGAAAAGGTCGCGAACGGCGAGCTGGATTATTCCATCGCCGACTCCCATATCGTGGACATCACCTCCAACTACTACCCGACCTTGGCCGCGGCTTTCGATGTCAGCGGGCCGCAGCAATTGGCATGGGCATTCCCGCGCGACGGGGATAAAACGCTGATGAAAAAAGCGCAGGACTTTTTCGCCCGCATCCAGCAGGACGGAACGCTGAAACGCCTGCTCGACCGCTACTACGGCCACATTCAGCGTCTCCACAGCGGCGACGTGGTCGGCATTCTGGACAAAAAATCCGCGATCCTTCCCCAATACCGCAAGTATTTTCAACGCGGCCAGGAGCTAACGGGGGTTGATTGGCGTTTGCTGGCGGCCATGGGCTATCAGGAATCGCAATGGGATCCGCTGGCCACCTCCCCGACTGGGGTGCGCGGCATGATGATGCTGACCAACGATACGGCCGACCGGATGAAGGTGAGCAACCGGCTCGACCCCAAACAAAGCATAGTCGCCGGAGCCCGCTACCTGGTTCTGACACGCGACATGCTGCCGCAGCGCATCGAGGAACCCGACCGGACTTGGCTGGCGCTTGCGGCCTATAATTCCGGCTACGGGCACGTGGAAGACGCCCGCGTTCTCGCCCAGCAAATGAAACTGAACCCGGACTCCTGGGCCGACCTGAAAAAAGTGATGCCTTTGCTCAGCAAGTCGGCCTATTACAGCAAGGCCAAGCACGGCTATGCCCGGGGCGGCGAATCGGTGATTTTCGTCGAGAACATCCGCACTTACTACGATATTCTGAATAAGTTCGAGAAACCCTATCAGCCGATATTCGCCGGCAATGTCAAATTGGGCAAGACGCGATCGAGCCGTTTCAGCTTGACGGCCGCTGAATAAACTTTTTGCCGCCCATGTAGGCTTGCAAGGCAGCCGGAATATCCACCCCGCCGTCGGCGCGCTGATAGTTTTCCAGGATCGCCACCAAGGTACGCCCCACCGCCAATCCCGAGCCGTTCAGGGTATGCGCCAGTTCCGGCCGGCCCTTCTCGTTGCGGAAACGCGCTTGCATGCGCCGCGCCTGAAAGGCTTCGAAATTGCTGCAGGATGAAATTTCGCGATAGGTATTCTGCGCCGGCAGCCACACTTCCAGATCGTAAGTCTTGGCGGCCGAAAAGCCCATGTCGCCGCCGCACAAGGCCATCACCCGGTAAGGCAGTTCCAGTTTTTGCAGGATGGCCTCGGCGCAGCCGGTCAATTCCTCCAAGGCTTCATAGGACTTGGAAGGATGGACGACTTGCACCAGCTCCACCTTGTCGAACTGGTGCTGGCGTATCATGCCGCGCGTATCCTTGCCGTAGGAACCCGCCTCGGAACGGAAGCACGGCGTATGGGCGACGAATTTTTGCGGCAAGCTTTCCAGCGGCAGGATTTCGTCGCGTGCCATGTTCGTCACCGGCACTTCCGCGGTGGGGATCAGGTAGAGCTTCTCGTTTTCGTTTTTTTGCACCGAGAACAAGTCGGCCTCGAACTTCGGCAATTGGCCGGTGCCGCGCATCGAATCGGCATTGACCAGGTAGGGCACGTACAGTTCGGTATAGCCGTGCTCGCCGGTATGGACGTCCAGCATGAACTGCGACAGCGCCCGGTGCAGTCGCGCCAACGGGCCTTTGAGCACGGTAAAGCGCGCGCCGGAGAGCTTGCTGCCGGTGGCGAAATCCAGTTGCGCCAAGCCCTCGCCCACATCGACATGGTCGCGCACCGAAAAATCGAAACGGCGCGGTGTGCCGACGCGCCGCACCTCCACGTTGTCTTCCTCGGATTTTCCGGCCGGCACGCTCTCGTGAGGCAGATTGGGAATGCCCATCAAAATGTCGTTCAACTGATCCTGCACGGCTACGAGACGGGTTTCCGCCGCCTTCAATTCGTCGCCCAAATCGGCCACCTCCGCCATGATGGCGGACACGTCCTCGCCTTTCCCCTTGGCGAGTCCGATCTGTTTCGACGTCTGGTTGCGCTTGGCCTGCAGTTCCTGAGTGCGCGTTTGTATCGACTTGCGCTCGTGCTCCAGCGCCTGAAAGTGCGCCACGTCCAGCACGTAAGCACGCTCCTCGACCAAGCGCTTCGCCACGCTTTCCAAATCGTTGCGCAGCAATTGAATATCCAACATTAAGGGCTCCCTCGCTTATTTCCGGTGTTTCGATTTACTGTCCAGCTCGCGCAAATAGGCCAAGCGTTCGCCGATTTTCCCTTCCAGCCCGCGCGGCGTGGGCCGGTAGAAACCGGGGTCGTCCAAGCCGTCGGGGAAATACTGCTCGCCGGCGGCATAGCCGTCCGGCTCGTCGTGGGCATAACGATAGGTTTTACCGTAACCCAGTTCTTTCATCAGCTTGGTCGGCGCATTGCGCAAATGCAAGGGCACCGGCCGCGACGGGTCGTCGCGCACGAACGAGCGGGCGCTATTATACGCCACATAGGCGGCGTTGCTCTTAGGGGCGCAGGCCAGGTAAATCGCCACCTGGGCCAAGGCCAGCTCGCCCTCCGGGGAACCCAGGCGCTCGTAGGTTTCCACCGCGTCCAGCGCCATCCGCAACGCGCGCGGATCGGCCAAACCGATATCTTCGCTCGCCATGCGCAGCAAACGCCGCCCGAGGTAAAGCGGGTCGGCACCGCCGTCCAGCATGCGGCATAGCCAGTACAGCGAGGCATCGGGGTTGGAGCCGCGCACCGATTTGTGCAAGGCGGAAATTTGATCGTAGAACGCCTCCCCTCCCTTGTCGAAACGCCGCGCGCTTTTGGCCAGCGCGTTCTTGATGAAGTCGGCCTCTATCGCCGTCGCCCCGGCGGTCTGCGCGGCCGTGCCCACCTGCTCCAACAGGTTGAGCAAGCGGCGCGCATCGCCGTCGGCATAGTCGGCCAGCAAGGCGCGCGCCTCGGCTGTCAGGCTTATTTCCGGCAGGGCCTGCCGTAAGGCGCGGTCGATGAGCTGCCCCAGTTCCTCGGTGGAAAGCGAGTTCAATACGTAGACTTGCGCCCGCGACAGCAGCGCGCTGTTGACTTCGAAGGAGGGGTTCTCGGTGGTCGCGCCGATAAAGGTCACCAGGCCTTGCTCGACGTAGGGCAGGAAGGCGTCTTGCTGGGACTTGTTGAAACGGTGCACCT